>JAOZVK010000098.1 GCA_029938185.1 Bacteroidales bacterium
ATTTTGTAAATTATTAGTTTTTATAAGCCCAGTACAATGGTACAATTATTCAATGATTCAATGGTACAATTATTCAATGATTCAATGGTACAATTATTCAATGGTACAATGATACAATACATTGATTAATAATTGATAACAGTTTGTTAATGTTACAACTATAACCTTTTAGAGTATATTTAATGGGTTCTTTGAGTCATAGTATTTTAAGGCTATCCTTTTAAAGTTGTACAGAGTTGAATATTAATTTGTTATAATTTATATGTAAGAGTAAATCGGTCAGGCTGGTGTACTTTTGTCCAGCTTTAAACGAGTAGCCTATTTTAATAAAAAAAAAATGAAATTTAATTTTGGTTTAAAAAAATTAGACTTATATATAATAAAAAAGTTTTTAGGAACATTTTTTTATTCAATTGCACTTATCATAAGTATTGTTGTTGTTTTTGATATTGCTGAAAAAATAGATGATTTTATTGAAAGCAAAGCAACAATATCAGATATTGCTATTAAATATTATTTAAACTTTGCACCATATTATGCTAATATGTTTATGTTTTTGTTCATTTTCATCTCTGTAATTTTTTTTACATCAAAAATGGCAGCAGACTCCGAAATTATAGCAATACTAAGTAGCGGAGTCAGTTTCAACAGATTTCTTTTTCCATACTTTGTATCAGCTTTTTTTCTTGCCATACTTTCGTTTTTTTTAAGTGGCTACGTTATCCCACCAGCAAACAAAGTAAGATTAACATTTGAAAACAAACACATTGAAGGCAGATACTACTATTCTAACCGAAATTTTCATAGACAAGTTTCTCCTGGTGTTTTCATATATATGCAAAGCTATGACAATAAGCACAATTATGGATATAAATTTTCGATCGAGAAATTTGAAAACAATAGACTTGTATCCAAACTTATGTCAAATTTTATACAATGGGATACTATTACCAAGGTTTGGAAGATTCATAATTATAATATAAGAACTATCAATGAAGACGGGAGCGAATCATTAAAACAAGGAGATGTTATAGATACGACTTTAAATATAACTATCAAAGAATTTCGGCAAAGACTTAGCGTGATAGAAACTTTAAATTCGTCAGAATTAAACGAATTCATTGAATTTCAGAAAAAAAGAGGTGATGAAAATATAGCAATATACTTGATTGAAAAATATAGAAGAATTGCATTCCCTTTTTCATCATTTATACTGACTCTTATAGGCGTTTCTCTATCGGTTCGTAAAACACGAGGTGGAACAGGTTTACATATTGGTATAGGTATATTACTAAGTTTTTCTTATATACTATTTATGCAAATATCAACCCAAATGGCTATTGCTAACAGTATAAGTCCATTAGTTGCAGTATGGACTCCCAATATTATATATGCAATAGTTGCAGTTTTTTTATATTATTTAGCTCCTAAGTAAGGTTTTTATCATATTTTAGAATTGCGTATTATGTATCGTTTGAACATCTAAATAGTCTTACAAAAATTATTCGGCATTTATTTTTATACAATTAGCTATTAAGTTTTATTTTATGATATAAGGTCTTCGACCTATTTATAGTTGCTTACGCATTAGTACAAAGACAATTTAATCAAAATGTTACGAATAAGTAAATGTCGAAAAACTTTTGTAACAGTACTTAAATATATGATTATCTGGTATAAAACTTGTTACTTTGTAATCATATAATAACGAATAAAAATGTATATAAGTTTTAAGAACCATGAATATAAGGTCTTCGACCTATTTAATGTGGCTTACGCATTTTTATATACAGATGAATTACAGTTGATTGGATAAATGCGAATACCGAAAAACTTTTGTAACAGTACTTAAAATAATAATTAATAACCAGATTATTTAACAAAAATTTTCACTAATGAAAAATACTATTGTTTATTGCAAGGTCTTAGACCTGTTTAATATTGCTTACACAAAATATATAATTAATAATATTTCAGAATATAAACCTAACAAAAAAAACATAAAAACTTTAGTAAAAATATTTACACTAATTTTAATTTTTACTTCTCAGTTTAACACTTTCGCACAAAAATGGTCAAATACTAAAGCAAAAAAAATTTTTTGGGTAGTAAACAATGACACAATTACAGTAGATGATGCAATACGAGGAATCCGAAATCCTGAAGATTTATCAATCAATATATTATTTGGAAAAGATACAAAAAACCAACGAATTGAGTTTAAATGGTATAGAAGAGGTGCCACACATGATTATCTTACTAATAGTTTTACAAAAAATATAGAAATAGAAAAAGACAAAAATGAAACAATTTTGGTCTCATCAAGTAGAGGAAATCTAAAAATTGGATGGTGGAAAGTTCAAGTTGAGGCTTATATTGACAGGAAGCCTATTATGTTTGAAAATAAAATGGAGTTTTGGATACTTATAAAATAAGCTAAAAAAATGGAGGAACTAAAAAAAACTGAAGATACTAAAAAAATTATTGGAACAGAATTACTAAGCGATGCTTTAAATGACTCAGAACTTTTGATAGCACATGCCTCAGAGCATGGTATTTTTATTGATAAAAAGCTAATAAGTACAATTGTTTCTGCAAAAAATTTAGAACAACAGAATAGTTGGACAGAAAAAGGTGAGGTCGAATTTTGGGACGCATATAGAATAATTTCTGAAATGATAAAACCTGTAACTGTTGATAGTCTTAGAGCTGCCAACGATATAATAATAAAAAGAAAAACATGGTTTTCAAAACTTTTTAAGATTAAAAAAAAGAAATCATTAGTTAGACGTTCAGTATTTTTTTATGCACTATTTGCGTTAATATCAATGATTATTCTACTATATTTACAAATATATGCAGTAAAAGGTAGCAAGCTTTTAAGTAATATCAATAGTGGTAACAAAAAAATACATAAAATTGAAGACCGACTACGTGAACTTGTAATTATCACTTCGCAAAATCACGATGATAGAAGTGCAATGATGGAGCAAGATAAACTTGAAACAGAAAATGATTTGACAATAAAAGAACTGGAAAGCAGAATTAAACTTTTAACAGACTGGCTATCTATAACATACTATTTCACACCTGATAGCCTAAGAATGTTTTCTGTTAAAAAAATTCTAAACAAAGAAGATACACCAGGACCTCCATCGTTTGAAAGTGAAAGTGATTTTAATAATAAAATTATTGTTATTCAGGATTCTCAAAACTATCTTTTAATACTTAATAGGTATATTTTACCTTTAATATATGGCTTGATGGGTGGGTTTGTGTTTATACTTAGGAGTTTAGCAGCGGAAACAAAACATATGACTTTTTCAAAAGAAACAAATATAACCTACACATTAAGAATCCATTTAGGTGCACTTATTGGTTTACTTGTTGGCTTATTCTGGGGGGATATTGAATCTCAGGAATTAGCATTTGTGGAATCGCTATCACCACTTGCGGTTGCCTTTTTGGCGGGATATAGTGTTGAGTATCTATTCAAAGGTATTGATACATTTATAGGTTCAACATTTACAAAAGCTGTAAATGTTAACAAAAACAATACTAATAACACAAAGAATGTGGTAAAAGATGATGATAAAAATTAAAAAAGTAGTGTATCAAGACATAAATAATTTGACAGGATTTACATGATATTTTAAACATGTAAATCCAGTCTAAGGTCTTCGACCTACTTTAATGCGGCTTGCACATTCTTATTAACAATTGGCATATAATAAATTGTATGAGAACAAATGTCGAAGGGCTTAGTTCTGGTTTGTTAAATATTATCACTCCCAAGGTTTTTTCTTTAGTTTTTCTATTTTACGAATTTCGCGTTCAACTACTTTTTTATTAAATTTACTAAAAATACCACGTTTTCTTTTTCTTAAATGACTTTTAAAATATTCAAGAGCTTTTTCTTTATCATCAACTTCCAAATACAATTGAGCAATCATATATCTGGCATCATTAACAATAGATTTTGCATACTTTATTCCCTCACCACATTTTCCATATGCAATATTATCTAAATCTTTATCAATTAGTTTCTCCCAAGATTTTCTTGCCCTAACTATTTTTTTATTAGCAAAAAGTATAAAAGCATGAAAATTTAATGCCATTGGACATTCTGCATCTAGTGCTAATGCTTTTTGTGAAAATTCTAAAGCAACTATAAATTCGTTTTTTTTATAATATATGATACTTAACTGTGCATACAACCAATGGTCATTTGGTGTTATTTTAATTTCTTGTTGTAAAATTTCAATAGCTGGAGCAAAATCTCCGTTTTTAATGTACTTATCAATTTTATTTGAAATTTTTAAATTATGAGTATAATTTTTCATATATTTATATTAACTATTAAAAAATTCAATCCATTTTACAATTTATGGTCAATAAGCTATTTAATGACGTATTTTATGATAGATGCAATCGACTGTATAAAAAAATAAATATGTATAACATGGTTTGTTATATTGTTTATTTGTATATAAATTTACACTTGTCATTTAATAATAAAGTTGGCTACCCACGTAAAGTTGGACACTTTGTCAAATCACACGTTTCCAAGCCCATATCGTGACGTTGGCAAGTGTTTACTGCATACGTGGTTATAAGTATGTTATCGTGGCACGATAATCGTGGCACGATATTGCGAATGTCCAACCTTACGTGGGTAGCCATAAAGATTATCTAAGTTTGATTTACAAAAATAAGTTTTTTAGTTGTAAAATTCTAATAATTGATTATTTTTATTTATCAAAATAATCTAACAACAGTTTTTCAGTAGTATTACAAGAGACAGTTAATTATATTATCTCTTAATATATTGATTAGTAATAGTAAACCATTAATTTCTTTATCATGTCTGAAATTTTTAATATTAGAAAATAAAATAAAAATTATGATTTGAGTATAAGTTTTATTTATTTTTTTTATATTTGATATTTAATTTTTCAATTTTGTTCAACTTTTAATGCCTTTGACCAGTATAATGTTATTTATACACAAGACATAATCAACTGTGTTACAAAAAGAAAGGATTATTTGAAATAATTGGCTTTTTTCTTACTATAATTTTTTTTAATTTATTTAAATTTATTTAAAATAATTACTCACATTATGTTGTTAATGTAACTATGTAGCACAACTAATAATTAGATAAATTGTAAAAAGATAGTTAATTAATTAAAATTACAAAGCTAAAACTAAATTGTAAATCGAAAAATAATAATAAAAAAATAAATTATACCATAAAAAATTATCAAAACAATAATAAAAATATTATTTTTGTCAGCAGTATAATTTAATTAAGAACTATAAACCTCTGTAAAAAAAATAAAATGAAACTAAAAATACATTATACAAAACTTATTACAATTTTATTATTTTTATCTTTTTTCAATCAATCATGTTTTGAAACAGAAAATGATGATGATGAAATAGCTGATTTAGATTCAGTTAATTATGTATTAAACCAAACCAGAAATATATTTTATTCTTTGCCCTCACCACTTGAAACAATAGAAATAATAAAAAAAACAGGTATAAAATACAATGAAAGTTTGTTAAATCCACCAGAAAAACTCAATAATTATTCTACAAATAAAAGTATGGCTATTAATTTAGGTATATTTGGTGCAGATTTGAGCTATGCCAGTTTATTCGAACAAAGACAAACTACTCTAAAATATATGGCTACTATGAAAAAATTGGCAGATAATTTAGGAGTACTTGGAGCAATTGAACCTAAGGATTTAAAAAGACTTGAGGAAAACATTAATAATAAAGATTCTATTATGGATATTATTGCAGATACTTTTTTAGGTTCAGATATTTATTTAAACAAAAACAATAGACCCGAAATAGCAATAATGGTTAGTTTAGGTGGATGGATCGAAAGTTTATATATAGCAATAAAACTATCAGAAAAATCACAAACAATTAACAAAGAGCTAATTGATAGGATTTTAGAACAAAGACTATCTCTTGAATTAGTTATAAAATCGTTAGAAACCTATAAGTATAAAGAAGAGGTTGCAGTATTGATAAAAGATATTTCACAATTACAGGATATTTATAAAAAAATTGTTGTCTCTAAAACAAAAACTGTAAAAGACCCTGAAACAGGAGTTGCAAAATTAAAAACTGTAACTGAAATAAATCTAACTGATGAAAATTTTGCTGAATTGTACGATAAAGTTATTGAAATAAGAAATAGCTATACTCAAATGTAAAAGCTTGTGGCATATTTAAAAATATCAATTTAATTAACTACTAATGAGAAAAATAACACAAATTGTAACTACTATATTAATATTAGGAATAGTACATATATCTGTAAATTCTCAATGTAAAGAATATATGGAAGCTATTTCTGGAATGAAACTTCATCCTTATACACTTGACGGTGATTTTATAGCTCCTATTTTAACAGAAGGAGACAGCATTGTTGTTCATAGAACTTTTTCGTCAGGAAAAACCTATAAAATGGCAATAGTTGGTCTCGAATTATTTAGAATAAAGGTTAAAATTACAGATAGTAATAAAAATCTTTTATTTAAGAACTTTGATAATCCTGAAGACCAAATAGAAAACGAAGGTGTACGTACTTGGGAATTTGCCCCCGATCAAAGCCAAAATTTGATAATTACTGTTACTGTGCCAATAATGGCAGGAAAAATACAAAATAGAATGAAAGGCTGTGTTGGAGTTCTTGTTGGATTTAAATAATATTTTTTCTATTTATAAAATGTTCAGTTTCAAATACCACATTGGAATCTTTAAAAAATAACTTCTGATTTGTTTCGACCTGTGCAATCAAAAAATATTTACGATTTGCTCCGTATTTTGTGAAACTAAGGTCTTCAACCTATTTATAGTTGCTTACGCATTAATATAAAAACAACATAATCAGAGATTTATGAAGAAGTAAATGTTGGAAAACTTTTGTAACAGTACTTACTACTTGAAACAAGTCATAAGTTTCATTAGTATTATTTAGACAAGATTAACAGGATTTACATGTTTAATATCCTGTTAATCATGTAAATCCTGTCAAATTATTACATTTATAAACTTAAGCAATTTATGTCTTAATACACTAGGTAGTTTTGTGAAACACAGAGCTAACTTTTGTTATTCCAGAAAACTGGAAACATAAATATAGCCCTGTGTTTCACAATACGCCGACAGGCGTATCACAAACACAGGGCTATAATATTTTGATTGCAAAGGTCGAAAAGTCTCGAAGAGTCTATTTTATTTACAAATACAAAAATGGTTGCTATTGTAATACCTTCATATAGAGTAAAGAATAAAATACTTGAAGTAATAAATAATATTGGCAATGAGGTTGATAAAATTATTATGATAGATGATGAATGTCCTGATAATAGTGGGAAGTTTGTATTAGACAACTCTAATGATAAAAGACTTGAAGTCATTTTTCATAAAAAAAATAAAGGTGTTGGAGGAGCAACAATAAGTGGATATTTAAAAGCACTAGAACTTAAAGCAGATATTATAATAAAACTTGATGGCGATGGACAAATGAATCCTAAGCTTATTCCTAAATTTATAAAACAATTTGAATTAAGTGGGGCTGATTATGTAAAAGGTAATAGATTTTTTGATATAAAATCATTGCGAAAAATGCCTTCAGTTCGACTTGTAGGAAATAGTGTTTTATCATTATTAAATAAGTTTGTTAATGGATACTGGAATATTGTAGACCCTACAAACGGATATACTGCAATTACAAATTATACCCTGTCACTAATGCCCTTAGAAAAAATTGACAATAGATATTTTTTTGAAAGCGATATGCTTTTTCGATTAAATATTTTAAGAGCAAAAGTTGTAGACCTACCAATGAGAGCTATTTACAACGATGAAGAAAGTAGCTTAAATGTGTGGCTGATTGCATTTAAATTTCCTCCAAAATACATCTATCGTTTTTTTAAACGAATTTTTTATAATTACTTTTTACACGATTTTAATATAGCTTCAATTCAACTAACACTTGGATTTCTTCTATTTATTTCGGGACTAATTGTGGGAATTTATAATTGGATAATTAGTATTGAGACAGGCGTTACAGCTACATCTGGAACTGTAATGCTTGCAGCTTTACCAATAATAATAGGCTTTCAATTATTAATATCCGCACTAAACTTTGACATTAATAACATTCCTAAAAAATCTATTTCTGAAATTAATATCTAAAAAAAAAATGATTGAACTTATTAAAAGAAACATTAACTTTATAGCATGGGATAATTTTTTAAATCCATATGTGTATAGAGATATTTCAATAGGTTTAATTGAAATATTAGTTTTCGTATCTATTAGCTTGATAGTTTCATATATATATATTAGTAAAAAATTTAAATACAATTCATTAGTTGAGGAGTTTGTTTTTAGAACTACACTTGGAATTTCAACAATTGGCTTTAGTATTGCAATTTTAGGATTGTTACAATTTATAAATATATTCTCTTTCATTTCATTATTAGCCATATTTATAATTTTTTCATACATCAGAAACAAAATGGTATTTAATGATTTGTTTTTACTTCTAAAGCAAATATTTATTAAATACAAATGGTTATGGATTTTATTCATTATAAATACTTTACCATCTCTTTTGCCCGTATATCGTTATGATGAAATGTCATACCATCTGCCTTATGTTATGAAATGGTTTGAACAAGGAAAGATTTTTGTTGACCCAACAATGCGCTATCCTTTATATACTTTTAATTTTCATTGTGTTGAGTTAATCGGTTTTTTCTTGAACTCAACCAACTTTAATCATCTTTTATCATGGCTTACAGGTGTTTTGACAACATTTGCCATAATTGCTTTTTTAAAAAGATTTAATATTAAAAAATTCATTATTTATATATCTGCACTTGCATTTTTTTTTACACCTTTAGTACAACGATACTTGAATTTAGCATATCTTGATGTTCCTATAATGTTTTTTATGTTAATGGCTTTATATTCAATAATATTAACAAAAAAAAATATAGATAATAAAAGGCTTGTTGTATCTACATCAATTATTGTTGCATTTTTTGTAGGTATAAAAATGACAGGTGCATTGTTCGTTCCATTAATTTTTATATTGATAATTTTCAAGCAAAAGCTAAAAAAAACAATTCTATTTTTAATAATATTTTCAATATTTGGTTCTATTTGGTATGTCCGTAATATTGTAATCAACAACGACCCTATTCCTCCAGTTTTAAATATAAAATTTAATAAACCAGATATATATTGGTCAAAAAAAGATTTTCAATTACAAATGAATGATTTAAAAATAGATAGAGGAGACAGTAATTTGTTATTTGACTTTCCTTTAGAATTGATAAGTTCAAATATAAATTCATATTTAAGAGACTTTCCAATTATGGGCTACGCTCTTTTGTATCCTTTTTCTTTAATATTATTATTATATTTAAAAAATGAAAAATATATTTTAGATATTACAATATTTACAACCTACAGTATTGCTGTTTGGTTTATAACAGCATACCTAATTAGGTATGCGCATTTCATTCCTCTTATAATAATATCAGTTGCATTACTTATTAATAAAATTGATAAGAAAATATTAGTAAATAAATATGTGAAGTATGTTTTTTATCTTGTAGTAACATTATTATTTTTCACTTCTAAACCTCTATTTATTAGTTTCTACAAAAATAATTACAGTATTAAAATACCATATTCAAAACAAGAAATTAATAAATTTATTGGTTATGGCGATTCTTCTTTATTCAACTTTATTGATAATATGAATAATAAAGGTATAAAGAAAAACTCAATTATATATACCTATGAATTAAACCAATACAAATATTATTTTCAAAAGCAAGGATATTACATCGTTGGAGATAATTTTAGAAAATGTAGCTTTAATAATTTTGATGATAATGTAAAAAAGAATAAACTAAAAAAATTCCTGGAAAAATGTAAGGTAAATTATTTACTTATAGTAACAAGTAAATTTAATGATATTGAAAAATTTGATTTAGTTATAAAATACAAAACAGATAAATATATTCTATTTGAATTATAAATACAAAATGGCTTTGAGATTTTTTTATAAAAACAATTAAACAAAAAGCAAACAATTCAATTATTAAAAATATATTTATTTTTTCACATAAATTAGTATGGGCAAAAAATATGTCTGAATACCAAATTGTTTATAATCATTCAAATTCTAATAAAGGATACAAGTCCGATGATAAATTCAATAGTATAATTCTTCCTATTTTGAATAAATTGGCAAAAGAAAAAAACATATTCTGGATAAGTGGAGATATTGGTGTTTCTTGGTCATTACCTTTATTTTATGATAAAAATAACAAGACAGGAATTTGTTATATTGCAAATGGAATAGGAGATACAGAAAAAGATGTTCTTATAAAAATTAATATCCAAGATGGAGAAGTCAAATTTAGTTTATTTTCACTTGGAATAGAAAATAAATACAAGCTTGAACACTATAATCTACAATATTGGAATATGTATTTTAAAGATAATCAAGTATCCAGTGAAAATAAATATATTTACACCATATTGTCCAAAATACAAAGAATGCTAATGCATAAATATTACTGGGTAGGGTTTATTTCATTTTTGCCAATTATATTGTTATTCTTATTTATAAAAAAAAGACTGAGTTCATGACAAAATCAAATATTAAAATATCTGATTATAGATATGAAAGAAAGTTTTTTATAACTAATCTTTCTAATCATGAAGTTGAAAGTATTATAAAATTAGACCCAGCAATATTTTCTGAAATATAAGTAGGTCATTGTATAAAATCGACACTTTGTAACGTTGTAACTTACTGTAATTCTGGTGTAAGCAAAATTGTTAATTGTCCATTATTCATTGTTAATTACTTAGTAGTGTATTAAGACATAAATTGATTAAGTTTATAAATGTAATAATTTGACAGGATTTACATGATTAACAGGATTTTAAACATGTAAATCCTGTTAATCTTGTCTAAGTAATACTAAAGAAACTTATGACTTATTTCAGTAGTCTAAGTAAGTGAACAGTTAAAAGATAAAAGTTTGCTTACGCCTGATAAAACAGAATAATATTAAAAACAAAAGTGTCGTTTTTATATGGGTATCTACTTATTAGACTTGTTACTTAATAATAATTATCCATAGAATTAGTGTCTCTGCAAATATCAATTTTTAGATATTTTGCAGATTATGTGAAAAATTAGTATTATTTGTTCATTATTATTACTTTTTAACCCAACTTGCATCGCATTATACACATATCGACATGTGTACATAACTACATACGTCAGCTATACAGAATATTAGCAAAAAAATAAAATTCATCTTATTTTTGTAAATATCAGGATAATAGTCTTTTATGATTTTTTGCGAAAAAGTAGTCCCCTGAATATTCGTTAATTTAACATATATTAACATGTATTTACAAAAATTAACATTTGGTATTTCCACTTTTGTAAAAAAAATTTATTATGTTTATAAAAAAAGTTACCAACAAAAAAGCTAATACCACATATCTTACATATAGGCTTGTAAGAAGCAAACGTATTAATGGAAAATCCAGACACATAAATATATTGGAACTTGGCAGTTTATCAAATATACCATTGAACAAACACAAGGAATTAGCAAAAAAAATAGAAAAATTTATCAATGGAGCTAGTTTATTTTTTAAAGAGCCTGATAATGAAATAGAAGAGTTAGCTTATTATTATTATAAGAAATATATAAAAAGGCAATTAAATAAAGTACCCGCTGATACTAATAAGTATAAAGCTGATTATCTGACAGTTGATGTAAACAGTTTAGAGGGCTTAGAAAGTAAAGAAATAGGACGCGAATGGCTTTGTACTCAAGCAATAGAACAACTTGGATTAAGCAAATTTCTGTCAGAAGATTTATCATGGAATAATAATCAGATTGCAGTATCAATGTTAGCATTATTAGGACGTATGCTTTTCCCTGACTCTGAATTAAGAACAGCAAAGTGGCTGAAAGAAAATTCGGCAGCAAGCGAGCTCTATTATCCTGATAGTAAAGATATAGATAGAAACAGATTACAAACAGGTTCAGTAATGTTATATAGAGAAAGAGAAAAAATAGAAAGCTATTTAAGCAATAAAATTTCAGATATTTACCAAATAACAAGCAAATATATACTTTATGATTTAACCAATACACATTTTGAGGGTAAAATGAAACTTTGTGATAAGGCCAAATATGGGAGAAATAAACAAAAACGCAATGATTGTCCTCAGGTAACGATAGGTTTACTTACAGATGAAAATGGCTTTTGTAAGAAAAGTCGATATTATGATGGAAATGTAAGTGAAGTCGAAACCTTTGTAAATGTTATTGCAGATGCAAAACAAGACAGCCAACAAGCTCGTCCAGTTATAATAATGGATGCTGGTATATCAAGTGAGGATAATTTAAAGTATGCATTATCAGAGAATTGTGATTATATTTGTGTATCAAAAAGTACTCACTCTGATATAAGAAAAAAACTTGATAAAGATAATTTAACAGTATTTACAAACAAAGCCGGTGACCAAGTTCGTACACAAAAGTTTAGCCAAAAAATTAAATATGAAAAACAAGATGAACAAAAAACTCTTGATGAAACAATTTTGTATGTTGAAACAAATGCAAAAAAAGCAAAGGAGCAAGGAATGTTTGAACAAAAACGTCAAAGATTTGAAAAAGGTTTAGAGGATATAAAAGCATCTTTATTAAAACCTAGGGGGCCTAAAAAAACAAAAAATATTTATGAACGTATTGGCAGATTAAAAGAAAAATATTCGGGTATAGCAAATGCTTATGAAATAAAAATAATAGAAAAAAAAGATAAACCCATTGTTGAACAAATTACTTATGTTTATAATAAGTAAGTCATCATATAAAATTGACACTTTGTGAAGTTGTAACTTATTGTAAATCTGGTGTAAACAAAATTATCAATTGTTCATTATCAATTGATAACTACTTAAGAATAATGCAAGTATAGAAAAAACAGGGACTTACTTTATTCGTACAAGTATATCAACAGCCAAAGAAGAAGAATTATGGAAGATTTACCATACATTGACAGAAATAGAAAATATTTTTAGAATATTAAAATCCGACTTAAATATGCGTCCAGTTTTTCATCAAAAAGCTGAAAATATTGAAGCTCATTTAAACCTCGCTATTTTAGCATATTTTATTGTAAGTTTTATACAGTATAAGCTAAAAAGCAAATGCATTAGCTATTGTTGGGATGAAATTGTAAGAATAATGAATACTCAAAAGTGTAATATAAATACAATAGACATCTTTCCTAAATAATACGTTAATATTCAAGCATATCTAAGATTTACC
>JAOZVK010000531.1 GCA_029938185.1 Bacteroidales bacterium
ATATAGAGTCTAATCTTAAAAAGATAACATTCTAAACACTGTGTGATGAGGCTACTGAAATAAGTAAGGTCTTCGACCTATTTAATGTTGCTTACGCATTTTTGTAAATTTCTATCATGTAGTTAATTGTATAAAAACAAATATCGAAAAACTTTTGTAAAACTACTTATTGTAAACCCACAACGATAGTTGTGGGAATAGAGCAAAATAGTTCGTCCCTTGAGGGACTTTATGTCATAAGTTCTTTTAATACCACGATTATCATCGTGGTTTAACAATAGTTGTCGTCCTTACGGACTTTTGATTGCACAGTTTGACACTTTTTTGCAAAAATAAATATTATAAATAAAGTAGGTCAAAAACCTTAAAAAATATAAAAAGGGTTTAAACAGCCAAAATATTTTATAACTTTGTAGGCAATATTAAATAGGTCGAAGACCTCTCTTAACACATTAAAAATATTTCATGGAAAATACAGAATCATTTGAAAGTAGAATAAATCTAAATGAGCTAAACAATACTTATGAAAGTTTGAAAAATCAATTTTCAAAAGTAATAATTGGACAAAGCAAAATGATTGATTATATGCTTGTTGCAATGTTATCAAACGGTCATGTTTTGCTTGAAGGAGTTCCTGGAATAGCCAAAACCCTATCGGCAAAACTTATGGCAAAAAGTATTTCGTCAGGCTTTTCGAGAATACAGTTTACACCAGATTTGATGCCCTCAGATGTTTTGGGAACATCTATTTTTAATATGAGTAATTCGCATTTTGAGTTTAACAAAGGTCCTATATTTTCAAACATTATATTGATTGACGAAATAAACAGAGCACCTGCAAAAACACAATCCGCATTATTTGAAGTAATGGAAGAGCGTCAGGCTACTATTGATGGTAAAACATATATTTTGGATACTCCATTTATTGTATTTGCCACACAAAACCCAATAGAACAAGAAGGAACATACCGACTACCCGAAGCCCAGTTGGATAGATTTATATTTAAAATAATTGTAGATTATCCAAGTGTAGATGAAGAATTACAAATTCTCAATAATAATCACGAAAGAAAAACAAAGTCGGAACTTGACCAAATAGAAGCCATTTTTACTGGCGAACAAATAAAGGCTTATCAGGAACTTGTTTCTAAAATACATATAGACGAAAATTTAAGAAAATATATAGCTCAAGTAATAGGAAAAACAAGAAACAATGGTTCCTTATTTTTGGGAGCTTCGCCAAGAGCATCGCTTGCTATTATGATAAGCAGCAAAGCATATGCAGCTATCAAAGGGCGCGACTTTGTTACCCCCGATGATATAAAAAAAATGTGTTACCCTGTACTTCGTCATAGACTAATATTAAGTCCCGAAAAAGAAATGGAAGGAGTAACAACCGAACAGATTATAAAACAAATTGTTGAAAGTGTTGAAATACCTAGATAAAGATTTTCGTGCTGTTTATGTATTGCTTGCATTATATTTGAAAAGATGAATTTAACGCAATTTCAATTGACATTTTTTTGCGATATTCCGAACATAAGCACCCATACAAAAGTTTTTACCTATTTAGCCTGATTAATTCATAAATTTTGGTTATGAGATGCGTAAATGTCTGATAGATTTGAACAACCGCAGATTTCTAAATAATTGTAATAGTGAACTATTTCAATTATTTATAAATTGAGGACGTTCAAATATACAGACAGTTACGCATCGGAATAGAAAATTTGTGAATTATTCAGGTTAGTATAGTGCTTACTTTTTGAAATACCTTTTATTATATATCTTGCGTAAGCAACATTAAATAGGTCGAAGACCTTATATTCTTATTTGCAAATCCACAACATTTAGAATCTTCAAGCGCAGATACAAATCATTTACAACAAAATTATATAATCGGTTTTGTTTTTATTGAAAACAAAAAAGAAATTTTAAGCATTACAGATGAATGGTTTGAAAGTTTCAAAAAAGTATATGAAACATTTGATAATGAAAATGCTATAAATTAAAATAAAATGCAAATTGATAATAGAAATGTGATTTATCTGGAATAAAATAAAAAAAGTCAAAAAAATATTGACTTTTTAAAATAATTGATTTAAATTTGCAGTGAAGATTCTGTGTTGGATTGCAAATCCTTTAACGAGGGCTTCAAAATATTAAAGCGATTATTCTAAATAATCGCTTTTTTTTATCGTAACTTATCAACAATCGAATAAAATACTATATTACGATCAAAATTTTCTTTTAAAACAATAAACGATGGTTCATTACAGATATTAATTTTTAAATAATGAAAACCTATTGAACGTTTTTTTTGTATCTTCTGCAAATTTTATATAAGGTCTTCGACCTATTTAATATTGCTTACGCAAGATATATAATAAACGGTATTTCAAAAAGTAAGCTCTATACTAAATAGGTAAAAACTTTTGTATGGGTGCTTATATATAAGTTTAATTAGAAAATTTTGAATAATTAGCGATTGTCAATTAATAGTTTGGTTTATATTTGATAAACAGTATAATATAAAAATAAAAGAGTTGTTTTCATATAATGACCTATTTACAATATAAAATGAAAAAATTTGGCATGTTTCATATTTCAAAAATAAACTTTACTTAACTTTATGAAATTATTAATACAATAAAATGAAAACACCAACAATTTTTATTTCGTATAATCCTAGTTCCGATTTTGAGCAAACTTTGGCAGTAAGATTACATACAACAGGAGCTGTGAACGGTTTCAGAATGTTTTTGCCCGACAGATATAACTCTGAAACAATAATTGACAATGAAACAAAAAGCAGAATTGCTCAATCCGATTGGTTTGTTGTTTTCTCAACTGAAAATTTAAGTAGTATTGTCAAACAAGAAATACAATATGCTTGGAATGTTTTAAAAGATAAATCGAAAATTGTAGTTATCTATAATTTTATAAAAGGGAAAAATATAAAAGGCAATCTAACAAACAATTTTACAGATATATATATAGACCCTTACTATGATGATTTTGATAAAATAATTTCAAAAAAAATAATGAACAGAATTTATTTAACAGAAAAAACGGAAAAAGAAGATAAATATAAAAGACAACAAAGAAATGCAATACTTGCCTTACTCGGCATAGGTTTGGGGTTATTTTTACTCGGTTCGCAAAATGAATAAACAAATTATAATTATTGACAACGACAGTTTGGTTAATCTCACAACACTTGCTGAATTTAATATTTTCAAACTTTTAGGATTTTCAATTCATTATTTGTACTTGCAAATTTAGATTTACACGGTTTTATTGCAGATAATATAATTCTATTTTCTAAATTATACGAAACCAGACCTTTTAAACATCAAGAACTAATTTTTGCATACAAAAATGCAGCAAAGTATCTTGGTATTAGAACAAAACCACAAAAAATATCAAAAAAAACTTATAAAAAAATTATTAATAAATGAAATATAAAAATTTACATAAAGCGTAAGCAACATTAAATTAGGACTTAGTGCTTGTCTCTGTGATTTTAAAAAAAAATTGTATCTTTACAGCAAAAAATAAATGATGTCATTATTCCAAAAATTAGTAACAAATAAATATCTCAAAAACCTTGATAGCAAAAAAGTAGATAAGGCTTATGAGAATTTTCAAAAATTCTATGGTGATAAATTGAGACTTGTAAATATAATGCAACTCAAAGAAGAAAATTACCAAGAAAGATTTTTGCGTGAAATTTTTGTGGAAACATTGGGCTTTACAATAAATCATGATAAAGATTACAATCTTACAACTTTGATTTAAACTTATAAATCAAGTGTCTTAAAAATATTTATGCGTAAGCAACATAAAAAGGTTCAAAGAGTCATAAGTTTCCA
>JAOZVK010000532.1 GCA_029938185.1 Bacteroidales bacterium
CATTTTAATTTGCCATTGTTTTTGTTCAATTTGACGCTTTTTGTGAGTTCTGAGTCTCTGATTATGTTGTTTTTATATTAATGTGTAAGAAACTATAAATAAGTCGAAGACCTTACAACATATAATAAGTAATTAACAATGAACAATGGATAATTAACAATTTTGCTTACGCTTGATAAACAGCATAATAAAAAAAACAAAAGTGTTGTTTTTATATATCGACCTACTTAAACTGTAATTCACAGAATAAAATTAAAAAACAATTTAAAATATTCTGTTTATATTTGTATACACAAAAATAATACATTTATCTTATTTTTTTATATTTAAAGTATAAATAATAATTTTTTAAGACAGTATATTATTATGCCACAATATTGCAAATATCCAAGACTATGTATGTAACCAGATGGTATTCAATAGTATATAGATTTTCGAGGAAAGATGAATATTTGGTTTTGTAAATGTATATATAAATACTTAGCTTTTAAAGTTTATTTACGTATAAATTTATTTAAGCGTAATCAACATTAAATTAGGTCGCAGACCTTACTTATTTTACTAACTGAAAAACAAAAATAATGGAGGATATTATCAAATGGCTTGAATCTCATATGTTTTCATGCCCATATAAAAAACATATAGGAATTGAATGTCTGGGCTGTGGTATGCAAAGAGCATTGATTGAGCTTCTTAAAGGCAATATTATAGAGAGTATAATATTATATCCTGCTCTAATTCCTACAATAGCTTTGTTTCTTTTTCTTATATTACATATCAGATTTAAATTAAAACATGGTGCAACTATTCTTAAAATTCTTTTTATTATTACAGTTTCAATTGTAGTTGTAAACTTTGTGTATAAGCTTATTAACTAACAATAGTCATCGTCCTTACAAACTTTTGATTGCACAGATTGACCTTAATAAACTCTGTGGTTAAAACTATAAATAATTAACAATGGACAATGAACAATTTTGCTTACGCCTAATAAACAGCATAATATAAAAAACAAAAGTGTCGTTTTTATATATCGACCTACATATTAGGTGTAAACCAATTCATAATTCATAATTCGTAATTCATAATTCATAATTCGTAATTCATAATTTACTAAGCTATTGGCGTAATCAACATTAAATAGGTCGAAGACCTTAAATCTAATATTCATTGCCAAGCAATTTTTTTCCTAATACTCTATTAAGCTTTTTTAAATCATCAATTTTGTTAGGATAGCCCAACTTTTCGTAAGCATATATTAAACTCAAAATTAATCTTTGTATAGTTGTAATATTGTCGCAAGGTGTATAAAATGATTCTTTAGGTTCAAGTTTTTGTTGTTTTAAAAAATAGTCAATTTCTCTTTTGCCCAAAACAGCACCTCTATTATAAGGATTTATATAAAAAAGTACCTCATTGTTTTTTTTATCAGTACTTAGATATGGGCCTCTCTCGTCCATATAAGCCAAAATAAAATTTTTAGGCAAATTGACACCATATATCGGCATTTCTAAACGTTGAGCTACCGATGCATAGATAATTGCTAAAGAAACAGGATTACCTTTTTTGTTTTCTAAAACATTATTTAAAAATGAGTTTTGTGGCGAATGATAATTTGTTGTATTTCGTGCAAGTTTGTGTATATCGTATATTATATAATTTAATATTCTAACTTGCTCTAAGGCTGTAAAGTTATCACGCATTTGTAACCATGAGTCTCTTTTTATTTTCTCAATTTTTAATATAATATCTTCATATAATAATTCAGGATATTGATATTTTGCAATAAGATAAGCACCTTTTAGTAAGGTTTGTGAGTCGGATTTTGCCCATTTAGACATTCCATTTAATACTTTATCAAATTGAATTTTTTGAATAATATTTTCCAATCTTTCATGCAAAAGTTCATTTATTGTTCCATCCCATGCATTTTCTAAATCAGAAATTATAGAACCACCCTCTTCAAGTAGTTTTTGTTCTACTAATTTATAAACCAATTCGTCCTCATCGGCAAGTAGACTTATCAATGCTTTAAATTCTTTTTCTTCCATATTATGCATTCAAAGTGCTTAATCTTTTGTTAATCTGTTAAGTATTAATTTTATAAGTTTATCAACTTCAATTTTATAGTTGGCACTATACTCTTTCCTCAAGCGATTTGCAATTATGCTACATACTGTTACTGCATTATGTCCTAATAGTTTTGACAAACCAAATATTGCTGAACTTTCCATTTCATAATTAGTGATTTTATGTTTTTCAAATTCAAAATTAGTGATTTTATTATTAATATCATTATCAACAATAGGCAAACGCAAAATTCGTCCTTGAGGTCCATAAAAACCAGGAGCAGAAATTGTTATTCCGCTATACATGCTTTCATATAACTTATCAAACAAATTATTAGACGAATCAATAAAATATGGCTTAGCCAAAAGTTCGTTCCAATTGGTATGTTTTATAAATTCCGATTCTATTTCTAAATTACAAATATTATTCCTGTTTGCATAAAAATTTAATAAACCATCAAAACCTACTGCCATTTTCGAAATTACAGCTGTACCTACTTTAATATCTTTTTGCAAAGCTCCAGATGTTCCTATACGTATAAAATTTAATGTTTTATGTTCTTTTTTAACAACTCGTTCATTTAAGTCAATATTACATAATGCATCAAGCTCATTTACAACAATATCAATATTATCTGTACCAATTCCAGTCGAAATTACTGATATTCGTTTTCCATTATAATACCCTGTATGGGTGATAAATTCTCTATTTTGAATTTTAAACTCAATTTTTTCAAAATATTTTGAAACCATGTCTACTCTACCTTGGTCGCCTACCAAAATAATAGTATCTGCAACATTTTCGGGTTTTAAATGCAAATGAAAAATACTACCATCGGGATTTAAAATTAATTCAGATTCGCCTATTTTTTTCATTCCTAAAAAATTTAGTTAAATAATTTAAGGTCTTCGACCTTTTTATAGTTGCTTACGCATTAGTACAAAGTCAATCAAATCAGGAAATTCTGAATATGTAAATGTCGAAAAACTTTTGTAACAGTACTTAAGACATAAGTTAATTAAGTTTATAAATATAATAATTTGACAAGATTTACATGATTAACAGGATATTATAAACATGTAAATCCTGTAAATCTTGTCTAAATAGTACTAAAGAAACTTATGACTTAAAAAGCCTTTAAGCTTACATCTTGAATTGCAACTAATTGTATCCTATATATAATAAGTCGTTCAATTATGTTGAAGACATCATCTTATTAATAATTAAACTATAATTATAATCAAATCTAACAAAAAAAAATTAAGATTTTAAATATATACAAATAAATTATACCATCATATGTTAAATAAAATCATATATTCTTGATAGCAAATTGGTTATATTAATACAATATAAGGCAATATGATATAAAAAAAGGGTAAGTTGCACAATCAAATATGAATTTCTCCATTATTTCAATACGTTCTCCTGTGTTGGAATTTTTTTGTTCATCAAATAAAATCCATAAAATAGGTATAAGTAGGTCATTGTATAAAATCGACACTTTGTAAAGTTGTAACTTATTGTAATTCTGGCGTAAACAAAATTGTTAATTGTTCATTATTCATTGTTAATTACTTACTAAGTTTATGCATCTATTTTTACACTTATTTATAATACCAATACAAGTTTTGGCTACCCGTCAGAAGTTGGACGGTGTTGAATATTAATTTGTTATAATTTATATCAAGAGCAAATCGGTCAGACTGCTTGAAGCGGTCAGACTGGTGTACTTTTGTCCAACTTTCAGAACTCACAAAAACAGTTTTCTTTTTCCAAAACAATCGCAAGTTAAAAGT
>JAOZVK010000099.1 GCA_029938185.1 Bacteroidales bacterium
TACATTCGATATTCTACATTTAATTTTTTAGTTTATGAGTAACTTTAACTAACTTATAACTTGCGATTGTTTTGGAAAAAGAAAACTGTTTTTGTGAGTTCTGAAGCCACCCCCAAGCTAAAGCTCCAAACCCCATAAAAATACCCCTATAATTTAAAAATATTTTTTGTGATTTGGTATTATCGGCTACCCGTTTAAAGTTGGACAAAAGTACACCGGTCTGACCGATTTGCTCTTATATATATATTATAACAAATTAATATTCAACACTGTCCAACTTCTGACGGGTAGCCATAAAATACTAATTGTTTATTCCAACATTAGCTAAGGTCTTCGACCTATTTAATGTTGCTTACGCAAGATATATAATAAACGGTATTTCAAAAAGTAAGCTCTATACTAAATAGGTAAAAACTTTTGTATGGGTGCTTATGTTCGTGAAAAATTTAATTATTGGATTCATAAATATTATATTAAGTAGTCTAACAAGAGTTTGCTAATAAATAGCGGATATATAAAACTATGTTGTAAATTTTTTTATACTTAAAAGGCTCAAAAAACAAATTTGAAACAAGTCATAAGTTTCTTTAGTATTATTTAGACAAGATTTACATGTTTAAAATATCATGTTAATCATGTAAATCCTGTCGAATTATTACATTTGTAAACTTAATCAATTTATGTCTTAACACAAATTGAGTTACAAAAAAAACTGAAGTATATTAAATTATATACATATACTTGTTATTGTTTATGCTAATGTGTTCAAAAACATAATATGAAATATTTTGTCTAAAGTTTTAATTTTCTATAATATATTTATTTTATCAATATTGCCTCTTTTGTATTCTTTAATATTATTAAGAATGCCTGCAACAAGTTGTGTTCGGCTTTCTTTTGATGTCCATGCTATATGAGGTGTAATAATCAAATTATCAAGCTCAAATAGCTTTTTAAGATTTTCAGATGGGGGTTCTTCTGTTAATACGTCAAATGAGGCTGCTCTTATTTTTTTTGTAATTAGAGCTTCATACAAATCATTTTCATTTACAATACCTCCTCTCGCAGTATTTATAAGTATAGCAGAGTTTTTCATTAATGAAAATTCATTTTTACCAATCAAATTTTTAGTGATACTTGTTAGTGGAGCATGAATACTAATAATATCGCTTTCTTTTAGAACAGTCTCAAATTCGTATCTAAAATCATCATTATAGTTTCTTTTCGGAATTTTAGATACCATTATTTTTGCACCAAATGCTTTTAGTATTTCAGCAACACGTTTGCCAATAGTTCCGTAGCCAATTATTCCTATTTTTTTGTTAGTCAATTCATATATTGGATAATTTAGTAAAGTAAAAATAGCAGACTTCTGCCATTTCAGCTTTTTTATATCATCATTATATTGTAAAAAAGAATTTTGTATTGTAAGTATTAAATTTATAGTGTGTTGGGCGACTGAATTGGTAGAATATGCTTTTACATTGGCAACAACAATCTTTTTTTTGTTAGCTTCATCAATATCAATATTATTATAACCAGTGGCTGCAACACATATTAGTTTCAATTTTTTAGCTTTGTTAAGTTCTTTTTTTCCAATAATTACTTTATTCGTAATTATAATATCAGCATCCTTTATTCTTTCAATTGTATTTTCTTTTTTAGTAATATCATATGATATTAAATTACCTTCAAGTTCAATATTCTTTAAATCAATATCATTACCTATTGTTGCTTTGTCAAGTATAACTATGTTCATATGCATTTAGTATAGAAATATTTAAGATTGATTATTTAGACTTTTTGAGCTTTTACAAGCTTATATTCTATAAATAAAATTATAGTTTTATTAATTTAAATAGGAGGAGGTAGCGAACAGTATTTTAACTCACTAAATATATTATCAAATTCACTATTCCATAACATTTCCTTTTTTAAAACATTTACAATATCCATAAAATCTGGACTTTGTAAAATAACTGTTGAAATAGTTGCAGAATATTCGTTTTCTTTGGTACCTTCTCTTAGTAAATCTTTTAGCTTATTTAATATTCTATTTTTAATTCGTATATTTTCTTTTACCTTGTTTTCTTCTAATCCATTTTTAATATCTTCGAGGATTTCAAGTATTTTGTTGCCATTTCTAAAACGTTTATTTACAAAATGTTTTCGACTATTCAATGAAACAATATCAATTGTTAAACGTCCTTTTGGGGTTTTTGAATAAAAACGGTAATCTTTTATATATAAATGTTCTTTCGGATTATCAAAACAAGGATGAATAATTGGCTCTTGCATTGTATTATGAGAACTTTTTGAAGAATTACATTTTTTTGATGTAGGTAATAGATTTCCCCATTCTACTATCTTATTAGGGAAGTATTTTTTTGGATAAAAATGGTCTATTTCCATATAATTTCCTTCTTCTCCCAATCTACATTCTGAGTAACAACATTTTCCAAAAGCTATTTTTTCAACAGCCTCCTTTATAAATGATTTTTTCCAAACAGCTTTTTTTTCTCTTTTATATTCTTCAGTTAAACTTTTTTGCAGTTCGGTTGTTAATTTTTCCGGTTTTTTGTTAATTTCAAGTTTAATCATTTGGAATTAATTGAGATAATTGGATTTTTAGTAATTTATGTTCTTCACTTGTTGGATGAAGTATTTCTGATAATTTCTCATAAGCTTCTTTTCCCAATTTGTAGTTATCAGTATCAAGAGCATTATCAAATTGTGACATTAGAGATAAATACTGGTCTGTATTTATTTTACTTCCAAGCCCATGTATTTCATACAAAATTTCTTCAATGCTCCAGCCCTTGAAAGTATTAAATTTTGGACGTTTGACTTCAATTGCATTCCCTTTTTTTGTTAAAATAAATAAATTAATTTTTTCAATAGCTTGAACAATAAAAGGACTGTGAGTTGTTATAATAAATTGTGTTTGACTGAAAATATTTGAAAGATATTTTATAATGTCTCGTTGCCAGTCTGGGTGAAGGTGTAAATCCAATTCATCAATTAAAACTATTGCTGGCTCTTTTAGTGGGGTTTCAGAGTTTGGATATCGTTCAAAAAGCTTCTTACTCAAATCAAAAAGCCAGGATAAGGTTGTTTGATAACCATACCCAAGTTCATCTAACTTATACCAACCCTCTAATGTTTGAAATTCGACATAAGTTCTTGCTGATTTAGAAATAAAACGAATATCAATAATTTCAGGAAAAATTTCACTTTTTATTAATTCTTTTAATTTTATTAAATACTGAGCTGCAATTTCATCATTATTTTTTTCTGCAAGAAATAACTGTAATAACCATTCTTCAATGTTTATTAAAGTTTCGTTTGCATCAAATAAAGTTTTTGAATTTATTTTTTCTTCTTTTGAACTTAATCCATTTTTTCCATAACGACGCGAAACTCCATAACCATATATTTTTAAGTTCTTTAAAAAAAGAGTATACCCTCCTGAAGTAGCTCCTCTAACTTTGTAAAATTTAGATTTTGTATTTTTATCTAAATCAATATCTAAAGTTTCATCATTTAATTTTTCTCTATAATAAAACCATTTTTCATTTTCAAAAAAAAGCTTTTTATATCTTATATTTTTAGTTAGTTGCTCATTATCACAAACTAAAGAAGAACCAACATAAAATGTGTAATTTTCATTTTTTATAAAGCTGTAACTTGGTGTACTAAAACCAGAATCAGTTTTTGGGTCAAGATTTGCTACTGCTTTCAAAAAATTAGTTTTTCCTGTATTATTATTTCCAAGAATAACCGTCCATTTATAAATTTCACCATTTTCATCACACAGATTAAAAATATTATCCCCCTTAAACGAAGTATAATCTTTTAAATGTATCGAACCAAGATATATTTTATTATCCATTAATTTATTTTTTGGCTCTTCGAGCCTTCTTATGTTGCTTACGCTTAATTAAGGTCTTCGACTTATTTAATATTGCTTACGCATTCGGTTATCATTCTAATTAATATGCAAATTAACAAAATGTAAATATTGAAAAACTTTTGTTAGACTATTTATTTTACTTTTATTTCATTAGCCCTTTATGAAATATGCCTATATATCAATAAATTTAACAATAGTATAAGCTGCCTGATTTGCTTTTCTACTAAATTGTATTTCAGGATTTGTTACATTTTTTCTACCCAGAACCCTATCGTCATCATGTATAACAAAAACGGTGTATTTATCAATAACTGTAATTCCTTCAGCCTTATGAGCAAATAATAATGCTTGTTGGTTTGCTTTTTTTACTAGAGTAGGATTTTGTTTATTTTTATAATTTTCGATACTTAATGTCCATAAATAAGCTCCAATTTTTTCGTCACTTTCTCCATTTTCAAAACTTGTTAGCATATATAGTCTTTTATTAAAACTGTCATATTCAATACTTGATAAACCAATAGGTTGTTTAATATCATTAGTAGTTGGAATAAATTCATATACTACTTTTAAATCCCCATTAAGTTCAATTTTGTTGTTTGAAATTTTGTAGGGCATAGCAATTAATTTAATAGTATATGAAAAATCATCGTATCGTTTGCCCATTTCTCTAACCCCTAAAATTAACAAATTACCTGGAATTGCTGCAATACCTTCGATTTTAAAATATTCAGGACCTTCAGGAAAATCTTTGTTTGCCAATGCTTTTGATATTTTGCTACGTAAACCCACAGAGCTTAATATATTGTTTACTTTCGATGGATAAAAGACTGATATATTATTAGGTTTATCGGTTGGCCAATATAAAATATTATTATAAGGGATTGTTTTTTTCGATTTTTTGTTCAACCTATCAAAACCTGTAGTCAGAAAAATATATTTTTTATCGGGTGTAATAGTAAAATCTTCAATTTTTTTAATTGACATGAGTTCTTTGTTGTCAAAATAGGTATTCTTGTTTTTGTTTAATGTATTATTTTTAAAATTTAAAGAAACCAATGGTGCATGTTGTGGAAAAGATTTGTCGCTTGCTATTGTAATTTTATTTTTATAAAATATTACAGCTGATGATTCGCAGTAATATTTTTTTCCATTTTTAGTAGTATCTTTAAAACAATCAATCAAACCTCTTTCGGTAATTTTTGCAATATTTAGCTGTTTCGTTTTTTGATTAGAACAAGGAGCGTATAGATATATAGCTATAGCAATAATTAAAATAGAATTTTTCATTATTTATTTTATATTGTTGGTTTTGATAAAATTTTAATCAGAAATATACTTTAAATGGTACAATTATTTAATGATACAATACTTATATTAATAATTTTACGCATTAGTACAAAGACGTTTTAATCAGGATGTTCTGAATAAGTAAATGTCGAAAAACTGTTGTAACAGTACTTATATTAATTTAATGAAACGTGTTTAAAAAAAAATATAAAACATACATTGGCAACTTTAGATTTTGATACCTATTACAACAATATCATCAATTTGTTCATACTCTCCCATCCAATCAACCATTGTTTTGTTTAGTATTTGCTTTTGATTTTCTAAAGTTTCATTTTGTATTTTGGCAAGAAGTATTTTAAAGTTCTTTGATAAAAATTTTCGTTTACGTTCTCCGCCAAGTTGGTCAGCATACCCATCAGAAAATAAGTAAAAAGTATCTCCTTTATTAACATTAATTACATTGTTTGTAAATTTGTTGTCTTGCCTTATATGAATTCCTATTGGCATTCTATCTCCTTTTATTTCAACAAATTCTGTTTCATTATTATTATTTTTTTTAAAATAATATAAAGGATTGTATGCACCAGCATATTGCATTTTCATTTCATTGTAATCCAAAATACATAGCGATAAATCCATACCATCTTTGGTACTTGACTCTTTGGTTTGGTGCAATGAATTAATAACATATTCGCGAAGTTTGTCTAAGATTATACCTGCAACAAAATTATCGTCATTTATAGCATTTATTATTTCGTTCAAAAAAGTTATTCCAAGCATACTCATAAATGCACCTGGAACTCCATGACCAGTACAGTCAGCTGCTACAACAATAATTTTTTCATCAACTTTAGTCAGCCAATAAAAATCCCCACTAACTACATCACGTGGTTTGAACAAAATAAATCTGTTTGGCAAAATACTGTCCATAATATCCATTGGTGGCAAAACTGCTGATTGTATATAACTTGCATAGTTTATACTATCAGTAATTTTTTTCTTTTGTTTCTCTATTTCCTTTTTTTGTTCAATTGCAATATTTCTTTGTTCTTCTACTTTTTTCTTTTGTCTTTTAATTTGTCCCATTGCTATTTTGGTCATAGTCAAATCGGAGTCGATAGCTGCATATAATACAATCTCGTTATCTCTCAAAATTGGTATCAAACTTCTTTGGTACCACACTTTGTTTAAAAACTCATCTTCTATACTGTTTGTATAAATTGTCGATTCTTTGGTTTTTTTACAGTTTTCAATTTGTATTTTTATTTTGTCATTAATATTATATGAAAATAAATTATATTTTTCTTTATGTTTAATATTATCTATTGAGTATCCAAAAAGACTTTTACAACCGATATTAATCCATTCAACCAAACCTTCTTTATCATATATCATTACTGAATTTTCTGTATTATTTAGAATGGTTGAAAATTTTTCAATCTCAAATAAGGAATCTTTATATTCATTATCAAAATTTGATATATACGCATTTACTTTTTTTATTTTTTTATTAAAAAGAAATATTGTTATAATCAGTATTATGAGTAATGTAAAGAAACCTAATGCAAAAAGGTTTCGTATAAAAATCTGAAATTTTGTTTCTGATTCTTGAGTTATTACATGTTTCATTTTTACTAACTGTGTAGTATCTTGTACTGTTTTATTAACTACCTTGAATGTAGCACCACTCATAGCCGAATTAATATTTAGTACTACAAACACTATTATTAATATTAAAATATATTTTTTCAATTTTATTTTATTTTATTTTATTAATTAATACTTTAAAGTCTTCAACCTATTTTAATTTTGTTTATGGTAGAATATATAATCAACTGTATTTCAAAAAGAAGACCTTATATAAAATAGGTGAATAATTTTATATTGGTGTTTAAACAAACAATTGTAACAAATATATAAAAATATTCTTAATTTAATATTATATTTTGATTAAAAAATGTTTTTAATAAATTGCAACATATTTAGCTCTTCGAGCCTTTTTTCATTGCTTACGCCTAAATTATGCATTATGCTTAAGCGTTGTTAAACATTAGGTAGAAGAACTTATAAGAGTAGGTCATCATATAAAATCGACACTTTGTAAACTTGTAATTTATTGTAATTCTGGCGTAAGCAAAATTATCAATTGTCCATTATCAATTATTATTTAATGCGTAAGCAACATTAAAAGGCTTGAAGAGCCAAATTCTAATTTATGAATTATGTATAAGCAAGATTTTTTAGATATTGTAAGAAAAGTTTGTAGTAGTGAAGACGAATACAAAAAAAACTATCCTCTACTTTTGGCTAAAGCTAATGAGTATGGAATATTTGAAAATGATTTAAAAAAAATTATAGAAAATGAAAAAAAGTCGATAGCTAACAGCTATAATTCTAATTTGTCTGGGTTTAGCAGTACTCTCAGTAATACAACTAATTCCACAGCATCGGGTTTTGTGGTCACAAGTGAAAATGAAAAGTTTTCTGAAATTACAAATATAAATACTCAGGGAGCAATGAGTATAATTCAATCGGCAAGATTGAAAGATTTGGGCAATCGAAAAATAATGATAAAAAGAATAAAGCCTGAATTTAAAGATAATAATAAATATAAGGAACTATTTATTAAAGAATATGAAAATATAGCAAAAATAAATGACCCAAATATTGTACATGTTTTGGGAAAAGGCAAGGATAACGATGGCTATTTTTATTATATGGAATGGATTGATGGACGAACACTATCTAAAATGATTTCTAATAAAGAACTAAACAATATAGAATTAATAAAAAATATTTCCTTACAAATACTTAGTGCACTTAATCACTTACATTCAAAACAAATTTTTCATAGAGATTTGAAACCAGATAATATAATGATAACACATAAAGGCAATAATGTAAAAATTATAGATTTAGGTTTAGCAATATCTGATGATTTTGACGATAATTTGTTAAAAGCCGGAACTCCCGGATATTTAGCCCCCGAACAACTAAATAATGCTTTTAAAGCTGATGCAAAATCTGATATATATTCTTTTGGAATTATTTTGTTGGAAATGATTACTAATCAGATTAAAGATAAAAATTCAGGTAAAATCAAAGGTAATAAAATATCTGATATAATTCATAAATCTACACAAATAAATCCCAAGTTGAGATTTGATAATTGTATGGAGATTGTTAAAATATTAGAAAAAAAAGATACTGAAAATATTATCCCACAAGATATATATAACAAAATAATAGAGTTTGCCAAAGATGGTATTATTACCAAAGCAGAAAGTAATATGCTAAAGCTTATATCAAAAAACTCGGGTATTGATTATAAAGATATTAAAACAATAACAGATTTAGAATTGGAAAAAGCAAAAGAAAAAATTGGTATTAAAACAGATAAGTCATCTAAATTTAATATTTCAAATATTATTATTTTAATTTCGGTATTATTTGCTGTTTCAATAATTATACTTGCTTATATATTTATATTTTCAAAGAAGAACAATCATAATAGCAATGATATTATTTATTCTTCCACTGAATTTAAAAAAAGGTATATTGGTAAAATTACGACAAGTCCTGGCAGTAAGCAAATAATTATATTAAGTATTAATAAATTAGATGAAAATTATAATTTTTTGTATGATATATCAGTTAATACCGAAGTGATATTAAAAGAAAAAGTAGGAAGAATTGATACTATTAACAATACTATTATATTTATACCTATGCCACAAGATAGTGAAAAAGAAAAAGAAATAATAGAAAAACTTTCTAAAGGAAATATTAGTATAAATATTAATAAAAAAATTATTTTAAAATCAAAAACTAATTTTTGGAAATTGACTCAAATAAATTAGGCTCTTCGAGCCTTTTAATGTTGCTTACGCAAGACTATTTAATGTGGTTTACACATTTTTAAATCGCTACCATAAGTACTGTTACAAAAATTTTTCGACATTTGTTTTTATACAATTGGCGATATAACAATGATTTACAAAAATGCGTAAGCAACATTAAATAGGTCGAAGACCTTAATAAAAAAAGATATGTTAATTGAAATTGATAAAGGTTCTGGTTTTTGTTTTGGAGTTGTATATGCAATTCAAAAAGCAGAAGAAGAACTTGAGAATACAGAAAAACTATATTGTCTGGGTGATATTGTGCATAACAACGCCGAGGTTGCAAGATTAAAATCTAAAGGTCTTATCACAATAAATCATGACGAATTTAGAAAATTGAAAAATTGTAGAGTTTTGTTAAGAGCACACGGAGAACCATCTGAAACATATAAGATTGCACTTGAAAACAATATTACTCTTATAGATGCATCGTGTCCAGTCGTGTTGAAACTTCAAAATAGAATAAAAATAGGATATGATGTAACACAAAAAAAAGATGGACAAATAATTATATACGGAAAAAAAGGACATGCTGAAGTCAATGGACTTATTGGTCAGACTAATAACAAAGGAATTGTTATCAGTGATTTGAATGATTTAGATAAGATTGATTACGCTAAGCCAATAACAATATTTTCACAAACCACAAAAAGCATAAAAGGATATGCTGAAATAGTTGAAGAAATAAAAAAAAGAATGCATAGTGAAAATAATGATATTAGTAATTTAATAAGCTATGATACAATATGTAGACAAGTATCGAATAGAAATATTGAACTACAAAAATTTGCAAAAAAACATAAATTAATTATTTTTGTAAGTGGGAAAAAAAGTTCAAATGGAAAAATGTTATATGAAGTCTGCAAAGCAAAAAATAAAAATACCTATTTTGTAACAAACTCATCGGACTTAAAAAAAGAATGGTTCGAAAATAAAGAATCAATAGGGATATGTGGAGCAACATCAACACCAAGATGGCTAATGGAAAAAATTAATAATGAGGTTTTCAACCTATTTAAGTAGTATAACAAAAGTTTTTCGATATTCGTTTTTGTATAACTATCTATATAATATTGGTTTACAGAATCGCATAAGTCGCATTAAATAGGTCGAAGACCTTATAAAAAGGCTCGAAGAGCCTATTAACTTTAAAAACGTAAATATGGATTCAAGAAAATTAAGATTTGAAACATTACAGCTTCATGCGGGGCATACACCTGACGAATCGACATTGTCGAGAGCTGTACCAATTTATCAAACCTCATCGTTTGTATTTAATTCTCCCGAACATGGAGCAAATTTGTTCGGATTAAAAGAGTTTGGGAATATATATACAAGAATAATGAATCCTACAACCGATGTTTTTGAGAAAAGAGTTGCTGCTCTCGAAGGAGGTGTAGCAGCATTGGCAGTAGCATCAGGGCAAGCTGCTCAGTTTATAGCACTTAATAATATTTTATTACCAGGCGATAATATTATAAGTACATCATATTTATATGGAGGTACTTATAATCAATTTAAAGTTGCTTTTAAGCGTATAGGTATCGAAACACGTTTTATCGAAGGTGATAATATTGATAATTATGAGAAAGCTATTGACGAAAAAACAAAAGCAATATACATTGAAACCATTGGAAACCCAATGTTTAATGTTCTTGATTTTGAAAAAATTGCAAAATTAGCCCAAAAATATGACATTCCGTTTTTTGTAGATAATACTTTTGGTGCTGCTGGTTATTTGTGTAGACCAATTGATTTTGGTGCTAATATTGTTACCGCATCAGCAACAAAATGGATTGGTGGACACGGAACAAGTATTGGTGGTGTTATAGTTGATGCTGGTAATTATAACTGGGGAAATGGTAAATATCCTCAATTTTCGGAACCATCGGAAGGTTATCATGGACTTAATTTCTGGGAAACATTTGGTGCAAATAGCCAATTTGGAAATATTGCATTTGCAATAAGAGCAAGGGTTGAGGGGCTACGTGATTTTGGTCCAGCATTAAGCCCATTTAATTCGTTTCTTTTGCTTCAAGGACTCGAAACTCTTTCATTAAGAGTACAAAGAACAGTTGATAATGCTCTTGAAATAGCAAAATGGCTTGAGAATCATCCAAAAGTTGAAAGTGTTAATTATGCTGGTTTAGAAAGTAGTAAATACAATAATTTGGCAAAAAAATACCTACGAAATGGTTTTGGTGGCGTACTTACTTTTAATATCAAAAAAGGTAAAGAAGAAGCAATGAATTTAATAAAATCGGTAAAATTGATTAGTCATTTGGCAAACGTGGGTGATGCAAAAACTTTGATAATCCACCCTGCATCTACAACTCATCAGCAACTTTCTGCTGAAGAACAAATAGCTTCAGGTGTGCATCCAAGCATGCTAAGACTTTCGGTTGGTATCGAACATATTGAAGATATTAAAGAAGATTTGGAATATGCTTTGAATAGTATATAAGGTCTTCGACCTATTTAATGCGGCTTACGCGTTTCTGTAAGTCGCAATGACACAATAATTACACGACTTTGCGGTTAAAAAGCGGCTAACTTAAAACTGGTAGCCTTAATCAAAATGTATTATAGAATAATTGAAAGTATATATAAAATTATAATCCTATGCCAATAAATGTTCCAGATAATTTACCTGCAATTGATATTTTACGTTACGAAAATGTTTTTGTAATGTCAAATACAAATGCAGTTAAGCAAGATATAAGAGCACAAAAAATATTGATAATGAATATTATGCCCTTAAAGGTAAGTACTGAGGTGCATCTTTTGAGATTATTAGCAAACACACCTCTACAAATAGAAATAGATTTGTTGCATCCCAAAAGCCACAAACCCAAGAACACTCCTATTAAACATATGAAAGCATTTTATAAAACTTTTGACGAAATAAAAGATAATAAATATGATGGAATGGTTATAACTGGAGCACCTGTTGAGCACATTCCTTTTGAAAGTGTGACATATTGGAAAGAATTACAAGAAATAATGAACTGGACAAAAACCAATGTTACATCAACATTATTTATATGTTGGGCTTCGCAAGCTGCTCTATATCACTTCTATGGTATAAATAAATATAAATTAGACAAAAAAATGTTTGGCTTATTTGAGCATAAAATATATAATAGAAAAATCCCTATTGTGAGAGGTTTTGATGATGTTTTTTTTGCTCCTCATTCAAGATATACAGAAATTAGAGCAAATGATATTTTGAAAATAAAAGAACTTGAAATAATATCAGTTTCAAATGAAGCTGGTGTGTATATTGTAGCTTCAAAAGATGGTAGGCAGGTTTTTGTAACTGGACACTCGGAGTATGACCCAAACACACTAAAAGAAGAATACGAAAGAGATATTAAAAAAGGTTTAAATATTGAAATCCCTAAAAACTACTTTCCTGATGATAACCCTGATAACAAACCAATGGTAAAATGGAGAAGTCATGCAAATTTGCTTTTTACTAATTGGATAAATTACTATGTATATCAAAAAACACCATATGTAATTAATGAAATACATTAAATAATTGACAATGGACAATTGATAATTTTGCATTAATATATACAGTCTTGTCTTTTTTTTCGTTAATGTAAATATAGCTTGTTGATTAATAGTAAATATCTAACAATAACAGGTCGAAAATCTTACATAGCATTTTAATACTCTGATTATTAACATATAAAAGTTCATAAAGTAGAATTAATAGTTTAATTAAATTATACAAAAATGAAAAAGAATATATTATTACTAATAAGCATAATGTTTCTATCAAATATTGTATTTTCTCAAACGTGGTCGGGAGGAAGTTCCGATTTAAATTCAAACAAACAGGCTGCCATCAAGTGGGATACAATGGTTATAGATTTGGGTAAAGTAAAAAAAGGAAGCAAAAAAGATGCAATATTTAACTTAACTTACAGTGGTGGTGCTCCATTGATAATATTAAGTGCCGAGGGTACATGTGGTTGCACAGAAATTAACTATCCAAAGCGTCCTATAAGACAAAACGAAACTGTTAAAATAAAAGCTGTATTTGATGCTGAAACTACTGGAGCTTTTAACAAAACTGTCACAATAAATTTAAGCGGAATAAAAAGTCAGAAACTACATGTAAAAGGAGTGGTTATAGAATAACATTATGTTTAATGACTATCCGCTTTTGCACCCAATTTTAAAGGTGCGTAGCACCAAAATATTTGTAGTAGTGTATTAAGACATAAATTGCTTAAGTTTATAAATGTAATAATTTGACAG
>JAOZVK010000533.1 GCA_029938185.1 Bacteroidales bacterium
CTCATTCGCAATTAATCTAAAGGCATTTAACTCTCGTATATTTATAAAATTTTCAGTTTAATTTGCCATTGTTTTTGTTCAATTTGACGCTTTTTGTGAGTTATGAAGCTTATAAAGTTTTTAACGCTTTCAATATAAGTAATTAACAATGAACAATGGATAATTAACAATTTTGCTTACGCTTGATAAACAGCATAATAATAAAAACAAAAGTGTTGTTTTTATATAAGTAGGTTATCATATAAAATCGACACTTTGTAAAGTTATAACTTATTGTAATTCTGGTGTAAACAAAATTATCAATTGTTTATTATCAATTGTCAATTACTTATCGACCTACTTAGCATACCAATTTGATTAAATTTTTCCAAAACCTCTTTTAAATCCTAGAGAAAATTCATGAATTTTCTCTACACTGTACCATAAAAAAAAGCACAGACAAAAAAAATCTGTGCTTTAGTAAAATTGGCTCTTCGAGCCTTTTAATGTTGCTTATGCATAAATAATTTTACTATTATTGATTATCAGATAATTAAAAAACTATAATAAATTTGTCTGTAAATAAACTCAATGAACCAATATTAATAAAATACTATTGTATAGTTTTGATTACAATATTCTATACTGTCGGTTTTTCACAATATTTTTCGACCGACTACAGGCGGTATTTGGAATAGTTAAATAGATATATAATGCAAATCAGTTAAAGTAATTATTTATATAACGAAATCTATATATATGATTTACACGTCATTAAACAATTAACTTTTGCAACTTTTTATCGCTCAATCCTGTAAACAGCGAACTGATAAGCCAAAACTCTTATTGGTTTTAGAGAAAAGGTAAACTTTGCTGTAATAATGGTTTATAGATCTGTATAAAACTGATGCTGCATCTACCTCGGTAGCTGACCAAAAAATGCTGACAACACTTTGATAGTCGAAATAACCGTTATTGATGAAACGGTAACCTCCTGGAAGAGCTGTAAAGCCACTTTCGTTAGTTGCTCCAATATTCGGAGTTTTCCAGTGCGAAGTTCCTTTTTCTTTCATTTTGCCGCCAGCTATTTCTGTTCCACCAAGATAATCTGTTAATTTTGTCCATTCTGCATCGCTTGGCAAATGCCAGCCATCGGGACATATGCCTTGATTGTCCTTTTTGTCTTTTGTCCAATTATCACCTATTGCTGCTGCATAAGTATATAAAGCACCGTAAGTATCGGCTTCGTTATTTACATTATTGTTATAATAGCAGTAAGCATCAGAGCTATTGTCATCGGCTAAATTGCCCCAAGCGGTATTGTCCTCTACCAATGGTATAGCATCGCCGTTTGGATATTTTGTTACTTTTAGGTTTTCTGCCATCCAAACTTGTGTGCCTATAGTTACAGCTTTATATGTATTGCCGTCAATATCTGTTACAGTTATTACAGTAGCAGCATCACCAGTTGCTTTAACTTCAAAAGACGAACCTGTTAAGGGGCTTGTGCCATCTGCTTTAAAAGCTTTAACCGTTAATTTTTGTTCTCCAACAGTTGTGCCGAGAGTCCATCTTACGCTTGCTTGTCCATCTACATCAGTTGTTACATCTGTTGTTGTTCCTCCTCCTAATACAGAACCTTCGGTAACAGTAACTGTTACTTTTGCATCTTTAAAAGCACTACCATTTTGGTCTGTTACTTTTACTACTATCGGACTGGACAGTTCACTTCCTACAGTTGCTGTTTGCTTGTCACCAGAAACAAGCTCTAATTTTGTTGCAACTGCTGCTCCGCCTTCTGCAACTGCAACATCATTAAACTTACCTCCACTTACATTAATAGTTCCAGCTGTAAATTCATAATCACCCGAAATTTTACTATCACCATTTGCTGTTATATTAACAGTTCCTGAACTTGCATTTGTTACAGTTCCATTTTGATTAATAGATGCAGTAGCGGTTTTACCTTCTTTTGCTGTTTTCTTTTTCGAAACAATTTCATATTTTCCAGCTTCAGTACCATTTGTTGAAATAATAATTGTTGTATTATTCTGGCTTAATTGTAATGTAAAACCACCATCCGTGTTTTTTTGCGAACTTGTTTTTGTAGCTGTGAACTCTTCACCATTTATTGTCGTGTTTTCTGCAGGAGCATCATCGTCATCATCTTTTTTACACGAATTAAAAAAGACACTTAATACAGTTATAAAAATAACTGTAAAAATTAATAATTTAGTCTTATTCATATTATATTTATTTATAAATTTTAAAAATAGTTATATATTAATATTATTTCCATAATAAAATTTTTGCTAATATAAAAAAAGTTCATCTTTCATATTTATGCACCAAATTTTACACTATGCTTTACAACACCTGATTGCTAAGTGTTAATCATAGATTATAATTTTCCAAATCATTTTTCCATTCTTTTCGTATTTGTTTGCCACCAACTCCCAAAAAGCAAGCTTAAAATTAAACATAAAAAAAACGTGGGAACTGTAACTTATTCGCTTTTCAAGGTTCTGGTAAACCTACGACAACAAATAAGAACAGCCCACGCCACTTTGGCGTAGGCATTCGTCTTATTTCTTGTTGTCTTTAAAATTTACCAGATTTTGAAAAGCAAGAAAATAAGCTAAACGCTTTTTATTTTAATATTTTTATATAATTTTTTAAGTCATTATTCTATTTTTATAAGTTGTAAAGTTAAAACAATTATTTAATTTATCGTATTATTATTGTTTTATTTTTTGCTATCAAGTAGCCTATTGCGGCTGTTAAACTTGCTAACTTAAGTACTGTTACAAAAGATTTGCTACATTTACCTATTCATAACTTCCTGATTAAATTATCTTTATACTAATGCGTAAGCAACTATAAATAGGTCGAAGACTGGGGTGTTAATAATTGGGGGTTTTTAGCCCTGAAAAATCATGCATTTTTTGTTCCTTTTTTATACTTAATTATTTCATTGTTTATAAAAAACCTTATTTTTTATTATCAACCTTAGTAGAAACCAAAATATGCCTTGTTTACAAACCTTATTACCTTATTAACAGAGATTTTAATAAGGTAATAAGGTTTAAAATTTTCATCATTTTAATTTCTATTAAGGTTTAAAAATTCAAAAATAAGGTTTCTTTAACAAATTTTAGATGTAAGAATAAAATTAGCATGATACAAATTTATTGATTATTAACACCCCAGTCGAAGACCTTAATTTACAAATAACTAATTTTATAAATAAAAAATTTAATGTTTACACAAGAAGTATATCAAAGAACTATAAAATTTGCAGGTGAAGCACATAAAAACCAAAAAGTACCTGGTGCAGGTGCAAATTATCTGGTACATTTATCTAATGTTGCAATGGAAGTGATGATTGCATACTATCATTCGCCATATTTTGATGTTGGATTTGCTATGCAGTTAGCTTTTCTACACGATTCTATTGAAGACACTCAAGTGTCTTATAAACAATTGAAAAGAAAGTTTGGTGAAAAAGTTGCAAAAGCAGTTGATGCTTTAACGAAAAATAATAAAATACCGCAAAACGAAAGAATGGCTGAATGTTTAGATAGAATAAAAGAACAACCAAACGAAGTTGGAATTACAAAACTTGCCGATAGGATTACAAATCTACAAAGACCACCAAAAAATTGGAATAAAGAGAAGATTTTGTCATATAAAAATGAAGCTACTTTAATCTTGGAAAATCTTAATGATAAAAATAATTACCTTGTACGAAGGCTGGCTATGAAAATAAAAGAGTATGATGCCTTTATATAATACATTAAAAGTTTTAAAGTAAGTAATATAGGCTACCCTTCAGAAGTTGGACAGTCTTGTTTATCAGGTGTTTCGTAACAGGATA
>JAOZVK010000100.1 GCA_029938185.1 Bacteroidales bacterium
TATTAATCAAAGTATTGTACCATTGTATCATTGAATAATTGTACCATTTAAAGTAAGTATTAATAATGTTTGGCTACCAATTTTAAGTTAGCCGCTTTTTAACCGCAAAGTTACACAGAGTTTGACGCAAAGTTTCGCAAAGTTTTGCTAATCTTTACTTTAATTCTATGATTAAAACTACTTGAAAAACAAGACGGTCAAACTTATGATGGATAATCTAATGTTTGTATACTCTAAACGGTTATAGTTTCAACATTAACAAACTGTTTTCAATTATTAATCAAAGTATTGTACCATTGTATCATTGAATAATTGTACCATTTAAAGTATATGAATAAATATCATGTGAGGATATTGTATATTGGACTGTTTTTTGTTATATAAAAAATATTAAATAATTACTAAAAAATATTTTATAAAAATTGAAAAATTATAAATTAATATTGCCATTTATTTTCTTTTTATTTACAACTATTTCTTTTTCACAAAATAGTTTTGATTTTAAGGGCATTGTAATGGTAGACGAGAAGCCTGTTAAACATAGTACAGTGATATTAAAAAATAACAATAATAAGATTATATCTGATAGATTAACTGATTATAGAGGAAAATTTAAACTAAGATTTACTTACAATAATAAGTTTAGTATTATAATCAAAAAAAAAGGATATATACCTAAGCAAATAAATATTTCAACTTTTGTACCCGAGGGAGTAATAATAAAAAGAGGAGCGAGGTCATTAATCATAGTTTTGAATAAAACTCCTGAAAACTATAATCCAAATTCATCTAAGAAAATTGTTGCAAGTTATGGATTTAGTAATGATGGGGTTTTTATTGATAATTATTTAGCTTATTCTAAAGAAACAAATAACTCGGAAACTGCATTAGCTAATAGTATAGAAGTTACTGAAAATCTAAGAGATGATGTTGAGGCTATTTTAAAAGAACTTTCAGATGAGGAAAGAGAAAAAATCGAAGAGTATATTAAAGGAATTTCATTAAAAGCTGATAGTATTATATATACTGCTAATATTCAGGCTGAAAGAACTTTGATATTAGCTAATTCAAAATCAAAAGAAATTATTGATAAAGCCAACAAAGAAGCTCAAGCACTTGTTGTATCAAAAAAAAATGAGCTGGAAAAAAGCATTACTGATAGGCAAATTAAGGAATTGGCTGTTAGCAAAGAAGAATTAAATACCAATAAAGATGTAAAAGAAAACAGAGATGTTATTATAAAATTTGAACAAATAGTAAACAAAACAAAAAAAGATAGTCTTGAATATAATAAAGCTTCAGTAAACATAAAAAAAAGATTGATCGAACTGGCAAAGGCAAAATTAAAAATAGATAAACTCAATGCCAGAACAAGAGAAGATAGCTTGGAAATAGAACGCAGAGAAGCAAAAATTATAAATGCTGAAAAAGAAATAGAACAAGCTAATAATAAGATAGAACTACAAGAGTTTGAAATAAAACAACAAGAAACTCTATTATATGCATTATTATTGGGCTTACTATTTATTATAGGTTTTTCAATATATGTATTCAATAGTTATCAAGAAAAGAAGAAAACAAATAAAACTCTTGAAAATAAAAATGCTGAAATACAAGAAATGCTTGTACAATTAAAAGAACAGAATGTAAGGATTGAATTAATTAATTCGAATATTCTTGATAGTATAACATATGCCAAAACAATACAATTAGCTATACTACCCCTTCAGTCTATAATGGATAATACACTAAATGCATTTATCTTATATAAACCTAAAGATATTGTTTCGGGTGATTTTTATTGGTATTCATACTTTGAATCTTCTAAATGTACATTTATGATTGTGGCTGATAGCACTGGTCATGGTGTTCCTGGTGCTTTTATGTCTATGATTGGCAGTAGATTAATGAGTGAAATAATAAATGAAAAGCATATCCATGACCCTAAAGAAATATTGGAGCAATTAAATCTTAATTTAAAAATAGCTTTGATGCAAGATGAAAATCAGAATAATGATGGTATGGATGTATGTTTATGTAAAATAGAAGAAAATGATAATGGTGATGTAAATATAACCTACTCGGGAGCAAAACGTCCATTATATTTTGTTAGAAAAAATACAAATGAAATAGAATCAATAAGAGGTGATGTAAAATCTATTGGAGGAAGAAAGCGATTACGTAGAAAAAAAGAAATAGCATTTACAAATAAACAAATTGCTTTACAAAAAGGAGATATGATATATTTAACATCAGATGGTCTTGTAGACCAATCATCACCAGATAAAAGAAAGTTTGGTATCAAGAAGTTTTATGAAACTATAGTAGAAGTATCTGATTTTGAATTATCCAAACAAAAAGAAGAACTGGAAATAGCACTTGATAAACATCAAAGTAATGCCGTACAAAGAGATGATATTACTGTTGTTGGAATTAAATTATAGAACTCGTTTTTAATACTTATTGTAGCTAAATCAGGCTACCCTTTTAAGTTTTGGGTAGAGTTGAAAATTAATTTGTTATAATTTATAGTAAGAGCAAATCGGTCAGACCGCTTCAAGCGGTCTGACCGGTGTGCTTTGTCCAAACTTTAAACGGGTTGCCCATTTTGATAAAAATAAATTAGTGTATTCATAAAAAAACTATACAATATATTTTATTGCTTTTGCCCTTTCGAGGGCGTTCTTGCTTATGAATGCTTTTATACATAGGGCGTTGCCCCATGTTAATGCTTATGCCCTTTCGAGGGCAAAAACTTGAGAAATAAAAATTCAAAATTCTAAGCATTTTTTTTAACTAAAGAATTCTAAACATCTTAATTTTAATATCTTTTAAGTTCGTAAAGTAGAACTAAATTGCATATTATTAGAATATCGATAGAACGTGCAAATAACATTAAATAGTTCGAAGACATTAAACTTAGTGGAATTTTTAATAATTTTAAAAAAAGTTATGAATAATTATATAATTTTTATTGTTCTATTATTTAGTTTTTTTTCATGCAATCAAAATACATCAAAAGATAACAATAAAATAAACATTTTAAATGACTCTATCAAAACATATGATATTGATACAATTAAACAAAAAACAAAAAGTAAAATAAAACTAAATAGTAAATATGATGCTTTAGCTAAGTTTGTTGCTGGAATACAAACTACAGAATATAATAGTATACAATCGAAAGATTTTTATAAAAAATATGCTAAAAATGTTGATAATGCATGGAATAGAACAAATAAATCAAAAATTGACTCAATAAAACATTGGATACAAAAACACGATATAACAATACCAAGTGACACTAATACATTATTTTACCCTTTTTCGGGTCCTGATTTTTTGTATGCAAATGCTTTTTTTCCATACAGTAAAGAATATGTAATGTTTGGACTTGAAAAGACTGGAAGTATACCTGATATTTCCAATATTTCTGATGAATTACTTTCAGCTTATCTGAATCAAATATCATATGCACTAAGGTTTATAAATAATAAAGGCTATTTTGTGACAAAACAAATGGAAAAAGATTTGTCGAATAATGGTTTAGATGGGACACTCCATATTTTATTGTTTTATTTGGCAAGAACAAATCATAAAATTTCTGATATTTCATACGTACATATTGATAATTACGGGTCTACACATATTAATAAAAAGAATATTGATTATACAAACTATGTCGGAGGTATAAAAATTACTTTTAATGAGAATAATAGCATAATGAAAAAAACATTATATTATTTTCCAATAAATGTTTCTGATGATAATATTAAGAAAAATATGGAATTTTTATATTTTATTACAAAGCTTGGAGCAAAAAACACTTATTTAAAATCTGGCTCATATATATTATTTGATAAAGAATTTAGTTTATTGAGAAATCTAATATTAAATCAAAGTAAAAAGATTTTACAAGACGATTCAGGTCTACCATTTAGATATATTGATAAAAATAAGTATGAAATAAGACTTTTTGGTACATACTCACAAACAATGAAAATTTTTTCTTCAAAATATCAAAAAGATTTGAAAAAAGCATTAAATTTGGAAAAGCGAAACAAAAAACTTCCTTTTAGAATTGGTTATAATTCGTGGTACGATGAAATGGTACTAATATATGCTAAACAAGTATCCAATGAAAAAAAGACTAAAAATAGAAAGTCATTTAAGGACAAAGCTCTTGTTGATGAAAAAAACAATATTGATACATCTCACAATGGGATAATTTATAGAGTTCAAATAAAATCATCATATTCAAAAATTGATTTTCATTCTCCAATGTTTAAGGGATTACCTTCGATAGATTATTATATTCTTAATGGAGTGTATAAATATACATGTGGTTTATCGTATAACTTATCTGATATACAAAAAATAAAAAACAAGGCTATAAATAAAGGGTTTAGAGATGCATTTATTGTTACTTTTTACAAAAACAAAAGAATACCTCTTAAAAAGGCTATGCAAATTGATAAAGAATAAAAAAAAAATTAATAATTCTTGTGGTTTGAAACATGTTACTTATTCTTACTCATATGCTTAACAAATATTAAATTATAAAATTATCAAAAAACTAAAAATAATATCATTAATTTGTATTGTTATAATTATTACATTTTCTATAACTTGTGATAGTTTGCAGAGAAATTTGGACAGAAATGGATTAAAGGAAATAGCTAATACATTTGATGTAAATTTTAAACCATGTAAGCCAAAAACATTACAAAATTTTATTGATACTTTTGATTTTGAGAAAAATACAGTTCCTCTTGAAACTAAAAATATTAAAATATCTAAGTTTAATAACACAAATATTATTAATATTATTGATAAAGATATTACATATGAATTAATTAGTTTTCCATCACATATTAACTTTCCTGAAAAACAAGACAGTACTTTTTTTTATCTTTTTAGAATTTCAAAATTAGAAAACAATAAAGTTATTCTTTGGATACCTGGCAAAGGTGTTTCCAATTTTGCTTTTCATTTTATTAAATATTTTTTTTACGAAGAATTAAAACGTGGATATAATATACTTGTATATATTCCACCTTATCATATGGAGCGGAAAATAAACAATAATCCTGAGACATTCTTTACTTCAAATATTTATAATAATTTATTACTTTATTTAGAATGCATCAGAGAACTAAGAACAGGAATTGAATTTTTAAAAAATAGAAATGTAAAAACTATTTCGGCTTGGGGAGGATCAATGGGTGGAAGTATGTTATGTAATCTTAGCAATTTTGAAAATTTTGAACATATATGTTTAATGATTCCTATTCTTGATTGGAAAACACTCACTTATGATAATGATTTTATGCATAAAATTCTTGAAAAATATAAAAGTGCCGGTTTTGAAAAAAAACTGTTGCAAGATGCTTATAATCTTATTAGCCCTACAAATTATTCCTTAAATGTAATACCTAAAAATGTACTGATTCTTTATGCTGATTATGACCAACTAACTCCCAAAAAAACAAGCTTATATTTTGCTAAAAAAAATGGAATAACTAATCTAATCGGATATAAAAGAAGTCATGCAACAATTCTAATTTCAAGAAAATTATTTGATGATTATGCAAATTTTCTTGATTCTATACAATAATATGTAAGTAATTAACAATGAACAATGGATAATTAACAATTTTGCTTACGCTTGATAAACAGCATAATAAAAAAAACAAAAGTGTTGTTTTTATATATCGACCTACTTATGCCACATTAAATTTAGTCGAAGACCTTAATAAAAAATAAAACCGCAAATATATAGTATAAAAACTATATTTGCGGTTTTTTCATTTTTTATAATAAACCAACTAATAAATTCAAAATTGTTGATTAAGATTATTTTAAAAAAACTTAGCTCTATTATCTTTAATATTTGCAGACTCTTTTAAAGCTTCAAATATTTGATAATTAGCTCTTGCTTGTAGACTTTGTTTTAGTCTTGCTTTCTCAATCGTATAGTTTATTTTATCTGAACTTATTGGAGATGTAATAGATGTAACTTTTATTACATAAACTCCTGAATTACCTTTAATTAGCTTAGATATTTTATCTTTTTCCAAATTAATTGCATTAGAAATAAGTACTGGTTCATAACCAATTGAAGCTATTTGATATGCTGAAAAACTTACATTGGTTGCTTTAGCTATCTTTGAGCTTAGTTTTTGAGCAATGCTTTCTAAGCTTGCGTCACTCATATTAGGTTCCAATTCTTTAATAATTTTTTCGGCTTTTTTATCAATTCTTATTAATCTGATAATCTCTTTTTTTACTATTTTAATTGGAGCAATTCCTTTTTCTCTAATTTCTAATAATTCGGCAACTACAAATCTATCTCCAAATTCAAAAACATTTGAAATCTCATTTTTTTCTGCTTTATACGCCCATCTTACAAGCTCGCGTGGAGAATCTAATCCTGCAATAAACTTTTGAGTTGGAGTCATACCTGGAGAGCTTTTCAGAGTATATCCATTTTTTTCAATTGCAGCATTAAATTTTTTACTGGTGTTATTTTCACCTGCAAATCTACTAGCCTCAGAATATATTCTCTGAGATGTTGCTTTGCTTGGTTCAATTTTCCTGTCAATTATAGCAACTTGTACTTTTTTAAATTCTTCGCCTTTTGCAAGTACATCTACTATATGATAGCCAAATTTGCTTTCGATAATTTGCAATTCGCCAATATTGCCAAAAAAACATGCATCGCTAAAAGGTTTAACCATTTGTCCTTCTTGTATCCAGCCTATGCTGCCGCTATCTGCTTTTGTTCCTTCGTCTGCTGAGTGTTTACTTACCAAATCAGCAAAGTCGGCACCATTATCAAGTTCTGTTTTTAAACTATCAGCAATTTCTTTTGCTCTTTCTTTAGTTTTAACTAACTCACCATCAGGATATATCAAAATATGTCTTGCTTTTACAGAATCTGCCATTGTTACAATCTCGGTAAGTTTAGCAGTTTTATATATTTTATCCTCAAGGTATGGAGCATATGTATCTCCAACTGTTGCACTAAATAAGAATGTATCTAAATCAACATTTTTAAATTCTCCTTTTTTATAATGTTTTTCATCAAAAGAGTTATCCGAATTTTGATTAACAAAAGCTTTAGAATCTTCAACAGTTTTAAATTCTTCATATATTCTGTTTATCCATGTTTTTACAGCATTTTCATCGTCAGCCGATGATTTAACATCAAATGTTATATAAGCTATATCTCTTGATGTTAATTGGTTAAAACTATTTTTATTTTTACTATAGTATTTTTCAATTTCGCTTTCGCTTACATCTACCAAAGAGTCTGTTATTTTATCATATCTGTCTATAACATAGTCAAAATCAACAATATAATTTCTTTCTTTATACTTTGTCTCAACTTCAGCTTTTGTAACATTTAAGCCCTTAGACACCAAAGTATTATATTTTACATATTGTCGATTTTTTAATAGTTCGTTCTCCATGTACAACCACAATATTTTACTTTGCCCACTTTTGTCTTGATCTATATTTTGTATAAAATTAATAACTGCCGATGGGTCATATTGTCCTGTTTGTGGATTTGTAAATGATTGTCTTATTACTGGGTCAACGTTTTTACCACCTACCATATCATAAAACTCATCAGAGCTAACGCCAATACCTAAATCATTGTATCTTTTTTGCATTATATTTTCTCTGATAATTAATTCCCAAACTTGTCTTCTTATTTTTTCTCTTGCACTTTCATTTAATGTAGCTTGTCTTGTTCTTATTTTTTCTATTTCTGTCAGTTGATCTACTTTAGCCAGATACTCTTGATATGAAATAGATTCGTTTTCTATATTAACTATCTCAAATTCTGAGTCTCCAAACATTGAAACACCTCTTGAAAGGAAATCTCCTAAAATAAAAGCCAATAACGCAAAGCCTATAACAACTGCAACTAAAGGTCCTTTGCTTCTAATTTTTTGTAATGTAGCCATTGATAATTTATTATTTAAATATATTAATTCTAAAATTTAATAGTCTGCAAATATAAAAAAAAAATTAATGTAAAACACTTTATGTTTTTTCTCAATTTTTAAATATTAAAAAAAAAGAATATACAGATTAAGTGTTAATATATAAAGCACTGTTAATTAATTAGTTTATATAATACAAAAATTTATTATAAAATTTTATAATTATAAAAAATATAAAAAATAATATATTTTTTTGGTTTTAATAATTAAAATACATAATTTAGCAATTGTAAAATATTGGGGGCATAGCTCAGTTGGCTAGAGCGTTTGACTGGCAGTCAAAAGGTCAGGAGTTCGACTCTCCTTGTCTCCACATTGTTAATATTCAAATGATTACATGTAGTTTTATTGTAGTCATTTTTATATTATACTGTTTATCAAGCGTAAGCAAAATTGTTCGTTGTCCATTGTTCATTGTTAATTACTTAGCAGTTTCTATATAAAACAAAGTAATATGAAAATTATTAGTGAAAGTTGCAAAATTCCTGTAAAATTATGGTTAGATGATATTGAAGAAGGTGCATTAAATCAGGCAATAAATATATCAAACTTACCATTTGCATTCAAACATGTAGCAATTATGCCCGATAGCCACGAAGGATATGGTATGCCAATTGGAGGAGTTCTTGCAACAAAAGGTGTAATTATTCCTAATGCAGTAGGAGTTGATATAGGTTGTGGAATGTGCGCTATAAAAACTTCTTTGAAAAAAACCAACAAAGAAACATTAAAACAAATAATGAAAGGTATAAGAGAACTAGTGCCTTTAGGTTTTGAGCATCAAAAGAAAATGCAAGACATATCATTAATGCCATCTGTTGAGGGTTTACCCGAACAAGGAGTAATACTTCGCCAATTCGACAAAGCACGAAAACAATTGGGAACACTTGGTGGAGGTAATCATTTTATTGAAATTCAAAAAGGTTCCGATGATCATATTTGGATTATGATTCATTCAGGAAGCCGTAACCTTGGACTTCGTGTTGCAGAGTTTTACAATAAAATTGCTAAATCATTAAATGACATGTGGTTTTCATCTGTTCAAAAAAAGTGGGATTTGGCTTTTTTGCCTATTAAAACCAATGAAGCAAAAAACTATATTGCTGAAATGCGATATTGTGTTGATTTTGCTTTAGCAAATCGAAAATTAATGATGGAAAATGTAAAAACGGTTTTTCAAAAAATATATAAAAAAGATTTTAAAGAATTAGATTTTATAAATATAGCTCATAATTATGCAGCATTTGAAAATCATTTTGATACAAATGTAATTGTACACAGAAAAGGTGCAACTAGCGCACAAGAGGGCGAAATTGGAATTATACCAGGTTCACAAGGTACAAAATCATTTATTGTCAAAGGACTGGGAAACAAAGAAAGTTTTATGAGTTGCTCGCATGGTGCAGGAAGAAAACTTGGACGAAAAAGAGCAATTAGAGAATTGAATCTTGAAGAAGAAAAGAAAATGCTAAATGCTAAAGGAATAATTCATGCTGTAAGAGGTAAAAATGATTTAGATGAAGCCCCAAGTGCATACAAAGATATTGATGTTGTTATGGAAAACCAACAAGATTTGGTTGAAATATTAATAAAACTAAAACCTTTGGCTGTGATAAAAGGTTAAGACTTTTTTGTACATCTCAATACAATGGTATTCCTAAAAATCGTGTAAGGTCTTCGACCTATTTAATGTGGCTTACGCATTCTTACAAACAACTGTAATATAGTTAATTGTATAAAATAAATGACGAAAAACTTTTGTAAGACGACTTATTAAGGGCTTTTAGGAATTTTTAATTAACTAAAATTCAGAACTCACAAAAACAGTTCTTTTTTTTAAAAACAATAGCAAGTTAATAAAGTTTACTTAAAAGTTATTATAAACTAAAAAAAATAAATGTAGAATGTGAAAAATAAGATATTTCTATGATAGCTAAAGTATTATTCTGTATAATACGTTCTACATTTAATATTTGATATTCTACATTTTATATTCGATATAAATCTTTCATTTTAATTTGCGGCTATCCGTCAGAAGTTGGATAGTCTTGTTTTTCAAGCAGTTCTAATCATAGAATTAAAGTGAAGATTAGTCAAGCTTTGTGCAACTTTGCAGTTAAAAAGCGGCTAACTTAAAACTGGTAGCCTAATTTGCCATCGTTTTTGTTAAATTTGACGTTTTTTGTGAGTTCTGAAACTATTGTATTGTTTCATTAGATTTATCATTATTTGAGTGATACAAATCAAGTGCAACAATAATAGCAGTAAAACCCCAGAAAGGAACTGATGCTTTGTCTGTGTCAAGAAAATTATTTAGAAACCCATGAAAGTAATATGTGCTTAAACCTAAAAGTAAGGATATTGAGAGTATTTTAACTTGTTTTTTTGCCTTATTATATACTTTAATAGCTGTGTAAAATACTGTTATTATAATCAAAATATATGATAAAGTGCCAATAGCACCCGAGTCAACCAATAAACTTAAATATTCGCTATGTGCATTTCCTCCTTCTGCCAAATTTGAGCTTATTGAAGTCCTGTTATATGACATTTGATATGGTGCATATTGAAACATAAATGTACCTGGTCCCCATCCTAAAATAGGTTTTTCGAGAAACATGTAATAAACCGATGTCCATCTATTTATCCTTTCTTTGTTTGATTCATCGGTCATGATATTGGGTATAGATTGAACATGTTCAACCATGTCTGATGAAGAGTTTTTTTTATTTTTTTCTAGTAAAATAAAAACCTTACCAATATTTAATACAACTATAATGATAGCTATAGATGCAAAAAATATAATTGTTCTTAGTTTAATTTTAAGTGTTATTATTAACAACAACACCAAAGATATAACTATGCTTAACCATGCTGCTCTTGAGTATGAAAAAAGAATTGCACATAAAAACAATAATGAAGTTGCCCATATTAAAGTTTTTTTTATAGCAGTCGTTTTAAAAAAAAATGAAAATCCAAAGACTACTGGTAAGTATAAGGCTAAAACAGAGCCATATGCAGTATGGTCGTTATAAAATGGCGAAACAACAAGACCTGCTGCATTTCGATTAAAAAGACTCATTTCATAGTGTCTAAATAAACTATAAATAACTACAAATGATAATGATGCAACATACAACCATATAAACGGATTGACTTTGTTAAGTTTTGAAAAATAGTTGACTCCAAAATAATATATTGGAATAATTAACCATAATTTTGCTAAAGTAAATTTTACTGAAACCATTGGTATACTACTACTTATACTTGTAAAAACAATCCAAAACAAATAGAATGATATTGAAATAGAAACGGGGTGTGTTATTAGATATTTATTTACTTTTTTTTCAATAATTATTTTTAATACAAAAACTACACTCAATAAAATCATTAAAGGTTCTGCAGGAATACTTATATTATTTGAAATTGATGGAAAAAATTCGCTTATTAATATAGAAATTGGAGTAAAAAAAACAATTAGTTTAAATATTCTATCAGTAGATGTAATGGAGAATATTGCAATTACAAGAGCAAAAGGTAACAGACTTAGATAGAATATATCATAGTATATTAACAAAGAGTTTAATACAATAAATGCAATTGAAATTAAATAAATCCAATTTGTTAAGTTATAGGCTTTTGTAGCCTTTTTATCTTGCTTATGCCTAAATAAATTCACTATTACTGATTATCAGTTAATTGAAAAACAAAAATATTCTTTAAATGGTACAATGGTACAATGGTACAATGATACAATGGTACAATGGTACAATAATTTGATTAATAATTGTTACCAGTTTGTTAAGGTCTTCGACCTATTTAATGTGGCTTACGCATTTTTTGTTGTGGCTTGATAGTTTTTGCATACTTTTCAAAAATTTGCTACCCACATAAAGTCGAATACACGTCTACATGCAACAAGTTGCGTCTGTCGGGTGTTTTCGCCTGACAGTAAGTGAACATCAGGTTATCGACAGGTGAAAAACACCTGCCGAGCGCATAGTGAGTAGTAAACCTTACGTTGGAAATCCAAAATCTTTTATGACTACAAATTCATTTAAGCCACAACAAAAAACTTTAAGTTCTTTTAAAAAAAGGAAACATATTTTTAACTTTTAGTTTTTAAGCTCGTTGTTCTTTGCCAAAGTTCTTTATAATTATCATTAATGATAATAAGAACAATTGATAGAATCATACTTGAAATTGTAGATAATAATACAATAAGCCAACGTACAGGTTTAACTTTTTGATTTGATTTATAAGCTCTGTTTATTACATACTTAGTTGGTATTGTATTCTCAAAGTCAATTTTAGCTTCAGTATATTTATGGCTAATATTACTAAGTTTATCAAATTCAATTTTTAGAAATGAATTAACTGAATTATACGCTCCACCTATTTTAGCTAATATTTTTAGCTTATTATCAAAATAATTAATTTCTTTAATATTGTTATTCTTAATAGCCTTCACAATGGCTTTATTATACAAATCCGCTTGTAAATTATAATTAAAAACTCCCATACTACGCAATTTATTAAGAGAATCCTCATATACTGAAATGTTTTTTAGTATATATAAATACTCTTTTTCAACTATCTTATATATTTTTATTGCTCTCTGTTTTTTTATTTTTATATATGTTGTATCCAGTAGTGCAGTTATATCATTAGCAATATCTGCTGATGTTTTAGGGTCTTTGTCAATTACTTGTATTTTTATAGCATTAAATCTTGTTTTTTTAAATTCAATATTTTTTTGATATTTATTATACATATTTGATTTGGCATTTTTTGAATCCTCTTCAATATCATAATGTTCGTATAAATTATATTTTCGTATAATTTTAGATTTTATTTCATCTGAATCTAATATTTGTAATAATCGTTCTGAGTCTTCTTCCTTACCTATTTTTAAAATATTTTTTGTCGTTTTTGATACATCAGTTAAAATAGATTTTGAAATAGAGGCTTGGTTAGCTGGGAAAATTACTACTGATGATTTATACATTGGAGTTATTAATAATGATATTATGATTGAACTCACAGCTCCAATTAATGTTATAATTATAATTGGCATTTTATTTTTATATAAATAGAATAATATTGAAATTGTGTCGAAATAAAAACCTTTACTATTTGATGTCATATTATATTTTAAATGGTTCAATGGTACAATACTTTGATTAATAACTTATAATAAATTTTATTAATCTAATTTGTAAGTTCTCAATAGTTACTTTTTGATGCTTTTTTTATTGTTTATTTATATTTGGATAATGGACTTCTCAATAGTTACTTTTCACTTATATTCA
>JAOZVK010000005.1 GCA_029938185.1 Bacteroidales bacterium
GAATAAAATTAGAACTAATAATATTGCTGTAATTTATTAATTTTTATAAGCCCAGCTTCAGTCCGTAAATAATTCATCAGTATTTAAATTTTTATTAAAATATGTAAATATTATCAAGCCATAATAGTATTTTGTATAAAGTTTATTTGTTTAGCAATTGTTTATACATATGTGTTTCAGTTAATAAAACTGGGAGAATTTATCAAATCTACTTGCAAATGGCACAGAAAAAATCTAAATTTGTAACTACCACAACAACGCTAATATAGAGATTAAAAGTTTGCTTATAAAAGATAATTTGTATATCATTTATGAAATTTATAGTAGATTGGATTAAACGTAAAACAATTTGGTTGTTAACAGGCTTGATAACAATATTTGGAGGAATTACAACACGTTTAGCAAATTGCACTCAACAGACAACTGTAGCTGTTACACAAATTGCAACAAACCCAACTAACCAAATTGCAACAGTGGAAGTAGCTTCATTTGTTGCAAATTTATTTTATGAAGGAACAGATGATCCTTTTGCAACACCTGGAGCTGGTGGAGAAGCAGGAAAATTAACTCATGTTGTATTGCAAAAAGGCAAAAAACTGTTTGGAGATGCATTAACAAAAATAATTGGTAAAACAGACAAAATTCTAAATACTTCAAGAGTATGGGATAGTCCTCAAATTCAAAAAGGTGCAAGAGCAATACATAAAAAGATTGGACATGCTGAAAAGAAAAAAATTATTTCTGCATTTAACGGAGTAAGACATAAGCAAGGCAATGCTGAAAAATTAATATATAAAATTATTAATGAGGCAGATGCAATTGTTATTCGTCCTAAAAGGACAATGATTTACAACAGCACAGGACAAGGTATTTCAATAGGAACAAAAGCAGGCTATTTTATTGGTTTTGTTGAACGACAATTAGAAAAAGCATTATGATGAAAATAGTAAGAAACTCATTTGATAGTATAAAAAAAAGGTTCAATATCATAAAAAATGATAACAATAGAACACTTGTAAATGTTATCAATAAACACTTAAAAATTGAACCTAATTTTTTCATTTCATTTGGAAAAGTAAAAAAACAGAGATTAGAAAAAGAATTGCAAAAATATGACTTTAATTTCCCTGATGAATTAATAAATGAATGGCTTGAATTTGCTGGAGGTGAATTTTGGGAAACAGAAAATATTCTTCACCCTATTACATCAGACGATGAGCTAATTGAAAAAATGATTATCTATAACCAAGAAGCACAAAAAAATAATTTCAACAATCAATATTTTATTTTTGCTTCCGATACGGTAGAATTAGTAGCATTTGAAAAAGAAAAGCATACAATAAAAATATTTCGTCCCAAAGAAGAGAATTATAGAATAGAAGCAGAATTTAAGAATATAGTTGAATGGTTTAATAGTATTTTTTGGGAGCAATATAACTATGTTGCAATATACTAATTAAGAATTTATAATTAATAATTAGCTATCGCCTGAAAATAAGAATTTTATATAACTTGAAAAGTAAATTATTTAACCTAAGTTAGTATAACAAAAGAACTGACAGTAAAACAATGACTATAAATAGAAAATACAGCATTAATTTGTTCGTATGTTATTTAATTACTGCTTATTATTTATTATATGTAAGTGTTTCTATTAAAAAATTAGGAGAATTTATCAAATTCACTTGTAAATGTTTCAAAAAAATGCTAAGTTCACAATTAACATAGTTGCAAACCTATTAACACAAATTGCTATATGCTAAAATAAAATGAATGACGAAACATAAAAATTCAAATAATGCTATTGGTAATTTTTGTATTTATCGTATTTTGATATATGGTAAAGTAAGTAGTCTTACAAACGTTTTTCGACATTTACCTATTCATAACTTACTGATTAAGTTGTCTTTGTATTAATGCGTAAGCAACAATAAATAGGTCGAAGACCTTAATGAATAATTTTGCTTACGACTGATAAACAGTATATACTCTAAATGGTTATAGTTTTAACATTAACAAACTATTATCAATTATTAATCAAAGTATTGTACCATTGTACCATTGAATAATCGTACCATTTAAAAGTATATTAGAATGCGTAAGCAATATTAAATAGGGCAAAGACCTTATTTTGAGGGTAAAGCACCAATATATCCTCCTTTACCACTTTTTGCACAAGGCGAATTTTTTTGTAAGCGGTAATCTCCATTTTTTGGTGAAACAAACACAGGGTCAACAACAAATATATTATTACCTTTATCATTAACACTAAAAGGTAAACTACTTTTTTTGATTAATGAATATGATATACTTGGTTTACTGCCACCATTTATATATAAGGTAGTATTATTACCCCATATTATTGTATTAATAACATTAGGTTTTGAGTCAGAATTACACTCAAGCCCATAGTTGTTATTATAAATTGTAGTATTTTTAATTAAAGGTGCAGAACCTTTTTTGCAATTAATACCTGTCCAACCATTATTTACTATCAAACAATTTTCTACAGTACCTTTTGATTTGTGAAAAGATATTGAGCCTGTTGCGTTATCATTACTAATAATACTTCTAACATAGAAACTATACTCAACTTTGCACCATTTTAGCAAACTTTTATCATCTTCGGTATCAATAAAAATATTTCCCCAATAGCCGTAACTTCCACTACGTGTGAATGTTATCATTTTCCTCTTTCTACCTTTTGCTATCAATTGTCCGTTTACTCTCAAAAATCCCAAATCGAAATCAGGGTTATCCCAATAGTCGCGGTTTGTACCCACTTTGAATTTTATAATCACTCCAGGCTTTATTTTAAGAACCTTGCCTTTAGGTACTATTGCTTCCCCTTCTATAATATAAGGTGATTTACTCTTTTTCCATTTCCCATAAACTTCTTGTTTGTCTTTTATTATTGTTTGCGAAAATAAATCTGTATTTATTAACAACAGTGCAACAATACAAAAAGAATAAATTTTAAATACATTTTTCATAATTATAATTTTTTGATTATTAAATATTTTATTAGTTTGTTTAGCAAATAGTAAGCCAAAATTAATTTAATGTTGTTTATGTATATTAAGATATGCTAAAAAAATTTATTAAATTACTTACACTCATTAAATAGGTCGGTTACCATTACTAAGCTGGACAAATTATTTTTAAGGTAAAGCACCAATATGTCCACCTTTTACACATGGTAATTTTGATTGTAAGTGGAAATCTCCTTTTATAGGACGAACTATTGTTAGACCACAATGATAGTGGGAGGTAGAGCTTCCCACTAAAGTGATTACTTTGCATTAATCAAAATATTTAATACAAACGTTGTGATTAATATAAAAGTAGAAGATATTTATTTTACCACATCAACTCTAATACCCTCGCTATGTGATGTAAACTCAGGAGCATACATACATTGTATTGTTGTTATTCCGTTTGAGAAATTTCCATTATGAGTTACACGCAAAGGGTATTCAAATACAAAAGTTCCTTTGGGCAAGGCTGACATAAAAAAATTTGTTGCTGCGTCTTTTGTGCTTTCATAATATCCCAAACCATCTTGATATTTATATCGTGATATTACATTTATTGGCTCAAAACCAGATGCTCGCATATCTTTCATGTGTACATATTCCATTCTTCTATCTACTCGCAACACTATTCTAACTATTATCTTATCGCCAACTTTTAGTTTGGCTTTTTTTGATATTGGCTCTATTACTTTGCCGCTTTTTGTTATTCGTTCTATAAATAGTTTCTTTTCTAAATGTAAAGGTGTTTTGTGAGGAGTTATTTTATCTAAATCCTCAAAATATTGCCAATATAATGCACCCCATGCTACACCTTCGTCTTCTTTTGTTACTGTTACATTGCCCATTTCGGGTTTTATTTCACCGGCTCCCCATGATGTTTTGAAATATCCTGTTCCGGCTTCTACTTTAACATTATCCATCTTTTTGGGGTCGATATTTAAATTACCCAACTTTATTTTTACAAGTTTATCGCTTGCAAGCATATCCATTCCTCTTAGCAACAATGCATAAACGGCTTCGACTGTTGCTTTGGTAGTTCGCCAATCTTGTGTTTGTTTTTGTTTCAAAAGCCAAACCTTCAATGATTCCACCGATTTTTTATCTTTTGCCACCTCATCAAAAGCTTCGATCATCAATGCTTGTGTTTCGATTGGTGCCTGATGCCAATAATATCCGCCAAGATTATCTTTCCAATATAAGCCCATTTCTTCCGACTCGGTCGAATGTTCTTTTAATGATTTTATTATATCCATTGGTATTTTCTCGGTTTTATATCGGTGAAGCGACAAAGCAATCATGCCCTGCATATATTTATTTTGCGATAACCAATATTTTCCGGACTGTCCTTTATAATATTCAAATGCTTCTTTGCTTCTTTTTGGAATTGGCAAATCAGTAAAATAGCTTCTTCCATAAAGATATTGAATAGCTGTATATGATAAATGATTTTCTAATAATTCTTTTTTTGAATAATGTTTTTTTTGCCAATCATAATCTTCTTTTATTCTTATATCTAAATACGAAACTGCTTTTTTCAACATTTGCCATGTTTTGCTGTCTTCTCGTACACTTCTTACTTTCAGCTTATCAAGATGTCCCATGCCTGTTACAATATGTTGAGTTATATATCTACTTTCGGGCATTCCCTTGAACCAAGACCAGCCTCCATTATACGATTGCGATTTTTGTAATTTTCGCATTGCACGACTTAGCTCATTACCCATTCTATTGAGGTCAAACAATAAACCTACACGCTTTTTGCGTTCAGTTTCGTTTTGGCTATTCAAAACCCAAGGCGTTTCTTCTAATAATACAGCTTTTAGTTCTTGATTTTTTTCAAGATTCGATAACAACTCTTTAGAATTTGGGTCATTTTTCCAACTGTCAAATACTCTTTTTATTTTGGGCGTAGAATTTGAAATATGTGATGCAATACTATTAGCATAATATCTGCTAAATGTTTGTTCTGTACATTCATAAGGATACTCCATCAAATATGGTAGAGCCTGTATTGCATACCATGCCGGATTTGATGTAAATTCGAGAGTTAGTTTAAAATGTTTTAAACTTTTTGATTTACCAGAGTTTACAAGCTTAGTGAATTTATATTTTTTTGTTTGCTTGCTTCTTATTGGCAATGGTAATGACTCGGTTACAAGCATTCTGTTTGTCAATACAGGTAATGCTTTTTGTTCTCCGTCCGAAAATTTATCGGCTTTTGCTATTATTCTGTAAGCAATTGCACCATATCCACTTGGAATTTCGAGATTCCACTTTACCACTGTGTTTTTCTTCGATTTTACACTAAAGTTTTTATTTGTTCTTTCTCCTTTTGCAAAAATATTTTTTATCGGCTTCATTGTTATAGCATCAATTAGCTCTAAACTAACTGTTCCACTTAGATTTTTGCTTGATATATTGCTTATTTTTGCTGGAAATTCTATTTTATCAAACTCTCTGAAAAAACGAGGATTATTTGGCATTACCATCAGGTCTTTTTGGGTCACCAAACTGTTACTTGTTAATCCAAATTTTAAATCACTTGTGTGAGCAAAACCTTTCATATTCCACTTGGTCAATGATTCCGGTACGGTGAATTTTATTATTATTTCGCCTTCCGAGTTGGTCTCTAAATGTGGATAGAAAAAGGCTGTTTCGTTAAAGTTGGTTCTTACTTGTACTTTTTCTGTTTTACCTTTACCTGTTTTATTATCTTTAGGTTTTGCCCCTCCAACAGTTTTATCTGAAACAACAACTTCATCATTAAGTTCACCTTCTTCATCTTTATTTACAGAATAATTCAATTTTTTTTCGGCTGAAACTTTTTTAGATTTCCGTGTTCTTCTTTTAAAAATACCATTTCGTTTTTTAGTTCCATTTGTAGTTATAGCAAAACCTTTTTTTTCTCCTTTACTAAAATTAAGACCATGAAATCCATACCTAAGACCAAACCAATTTAGTTTATCATAATATTTTGAGTATGAATTATGAAATTTATCAAATTTATATTTTAACAAACTTGAACTTGTATTTCCAAAGGTTGGACTTCCCCATTTCAATTTTGCATAATATGTTTTATAAATATTAAAACCCCAGTAGTCTTTTCTGAATTGGTCAAGCGAAGCGTCGTATAATGTTGCAAGCATTTCGGCAGCAATCTTTTCGCCTTTATGTCCTTTTATTTTCAGCTTCCATTCTTCTTTTTGTCCCGGATATAGTTTATCTCTAAATGTTTCGAATGTTATATCCAGTTTTTTGTTTGTATATGGAACATGTACTAATTCGCTGAAACTATATGTTTTGTTGTTTTTTATAAATATAAAATATACAGAAAAATTACCTCTGTGTTTTTCTTCAATTGGAATTTCAATAAGTTTTTGTTCATTATTAATAGTTATCCATTCTTTTTTTATTGAACTTCCTTTATGTTCAATTTCGTAAAGTAATTTAACATTACTTAATCCACTACCAATCAGAAATTTTACTTTATCTCCCGGCTCTCCGCTATTGTTAATCGTGGCAAACCAATCAATTATTGGTGTAGGCATTTTTTTTGACTTTTCATCATAAACAGTAAAAAATTTCTTATAATTTATTTTGTTTCCAAAAAAATCTTTTGAATTAATTTCAACTATATAGTTGCCTGTTTTCCATTTTGAAATATCATCAATAATTAATTTTTTATTTTCGGCGGTATTAAAATTACCAGAAAACACCTGATTATCTTTTTCTCTTTTTCTTAAATTATTTTCATCTTTATATACATTGCCCGAAAATTCTTTATTCCATTCATCTTTGCTATATAAATATTTGTCTGGCATTTGCCAATCTTTATTTTTCAAAGCTTTGTCCAAATCCTTTAATTTAAAAATCTTTATATCACCTTTTGCTGTTACAAATTCGGAATTTAGATTTTTAGTATTTATTGTTATACCTTTGTTTTCTTTTGAAAAAGGAGAGTCAGCTTTATTTATTTTGTCTGTTAAATCTAAACTTATTTTTAAGGCTTTATATCCAACAGTTATACTTTTACTTGCACTATGGGTTTCGCCATTAATATCAGTAATATCAACATAAATACTATAACTAAATGCTAACCATTCGCTTTTGGTTTTTGATAAATCAGGAATAGCTTTAAAAGTTATTTTAAACTCGCCATTATCATCAGTATTTGTATAACCATCAGTTACTTGTGTTGAACTTGTGCCGTAATTATAATGCCACCAGCCTGTCCATACTGGTTTTCGTACAACTCTATATTTAACTTTGGCATCAGTAAGTTTTGAACCTGCAAAAGATATTGCATTTCCTTTTACTTTTACGCTATCGTTCAATAAGTAATTGCCTTTAAAAGGAAGTATCGAAACTTCAAATTTTGGACGTTTATACTCCTCAACCTGAAAATATTTTGAACCCGAATTTGTATATAATTGCATTCTTCCGTTAAGCAAACCTCTTGGAATTTCAAATGAACCGCTGTAAGTACCATATTTATTGGTTGTAACTTTCAAATCACTAACTTTTTGATGATTTACATCATATAATATTATATTGCTTGTATATTCGCTTTTAATATTACTTGTTTCTCCATTAGTTTTTATTACAATTCCTTTAAAATAAACCGTTTGCCCAGGACGATAGATTGCACGGTCTGTAAACAAAGTTGTTCTGATTTTGTTTGTTGGTTTGTAATTATAATTATATACGTAAGTCTTGCCAGATGATTCGTAAAAGTCAGTTCCTTTTGTTAGTTCAATCTGATAGCTTCTTGAACTTTTATGATTTGATTTTAAATGAAAAAATCCATTAGCATCACTTATAAAACTGGGACCATTTTTATTAATATATCTTCTAAGTTTATAGTTATAATTAGAATATTTTGTTTTAACAGAAACTCCTTTAATCGGTTGTCCTGTTGTACGATTTAAAATGTAAAAATTATACGAACCATCGCTTAGTTTTTGTCTGATATAACTTAGGTTTGTAATATTTATAAATGCATAAGATACCATATTTTTTTCATATGCAAATTTTTCATTATTTGAAATCATTATCACATACTTACCAAGAGCCAATTTATTTAAGAGTAATTCAACCGAGTGGCTATTGTAATCTTTATCAACCGGTAGTTCTTTATTTTCGGTATATATTTTTTTTGAATTTGCCAAAATTTTATCAAAAAGTTTTTTGCCGTAATGTTTTTTTCTTAGAGATATTAATTTATTCCTATCAATAGATGCTACTCTAATATATATTTTTTCAAGATTTTTATAGGTTATTTTGCTCGAAAACTTTTGATTAGCAGGATTATTTCTGTTTATATGAAATGAAAGACTTGTTGATAAGATTTTATATTTAAGAGTTTTACATCTACTTGCTGCATTAGTTTTTGGGAATGTATTAATAACTTTATTGCAAATATCAAGAGCAGTTTTTTTGTAAGTCTTATAGATTTTGCTCAATTCGTCCGAAGCTTTGTATTTAGAGCTATTCATATAATAATAATTAGCAATAAGATACGAAATTTCCGATGAATACGAATGGGCTTTAAATCTTATTTCCATTCGTTTTAAAGCCTCCAAATATAATTTACTTTTATTTTCGTGTACAGAGTGCCTTTTTGCAAAAGTTAATCTTTTTATATCAACATCAATTAATGCATCATCATTTTTATCTTTTAGTCTAAATATTAATAATTCTTTTATTATTATAATAGCCTGATAATGTAATGATAAGGAGTCAGATGAACTTATATCATGAACAACAAAGTTTTCTGCTTTGTCGAAATAAAATGCTTGTTTGATTGTAAATTGGTCGGCAGGTTTGGTAAGAGAAATACTTGTATTTGAAAAGAAATCAATTGCTCGATGTGCCAGAAAATCATAAAGAGTTGGTCTCAATTCTTTTGCTTTTGACCCCCACGAAATTATTTCATCATAGGTTTTCATTGGTGTTTTTTGTAGTTCTGTTTTTTGCTCCAATGATTTATTATAATGCTTTATAGATTGGTCAATCAATTGGTTTAATGTCCACGTTTTTATATCCGATAATGTAAAATTAATAGTTTTTGTTCTAAACATAAACCTATATCTGTTTTTTTTTTGGTAATACAACCAATACAACTCGGCAAGCATTGAATTTAATATAGCATTGTTTGGAAATTTTGATTCCTCAGCTTCTTTTTTAAATTCAAAAATCATATTTTCAAAAGCATCTTCTTCATACATATTTGTAAATTTCATACGATATGTTAAAGCTTTAATAATCTGATCGCCATTATTATCATTTTTGGCTTTTTTCAATATTTCATGTACAATTTTAAGGGCTGACTTTGGTAAACCTTTTTTTTCTAAAGAATCAACTTTTGCCCATTCTTTTTTATACTTATCCCCTTTGTCATTAGGAAATATAGAATATTTAGTATTATTTGACTTTATGCTAAACAAACACAAAATCATTATTAACATAATGTAAGTACGTTTTATTGATAGTTTCATAATTTATATAATTTTGTTATAAAATAAACTTCATATTATATATGATATATTTGTATACTATTTTCCATAAATATATTAAATTTTTTGTTGTGACTTGATAGTATTTATACAAAATCAATATTTTAGACAAGTTTCATAATATTGTTCCTACTGTAACAAGACGTAAGTTTCTTTAGTATTATTTAGACAGGATTAACAGGATTTACATGTTTAAAATCCTGTCAAATTATTACATTTATAAACTTAAGCAATTTATATCTTAATACACTACTGAACTTTAAGCATATACAAATATTAGTAGTATTAGTGATATTTATTTGTCCGATATTTTTCCAATTCTTTGGGATTTCTACTCGTATGAATTACTCCCAGTATTACAACAACTCTTTTTGTGACTTTAAAAAGCAACTTCCAACTTTTCATTACAATTGCAAAACGGTAAAGAATACGAATTTTGGCTACCAGTTTTAAGTTAGTCGCTTTTTAACCGCAAAGTTACACAACGTTTGACGCAAAGTTTCGCAAAGTTTTGCTAATCTTTACTTTAATTTTATGATTAAAACTACTTGAAAAACAAGACTGTCCAACTTCTGACGGGTAGCCTAAAAATCTATTCTTTTTTTATTTCAATATCATTTAATTTCATTAATTTTTTTTGATAGCTACCTTGTATAATATCTATAATAACAAGAATTACAATTATAAAATAGAATGTAGCTTTACTCATTGGAGTTATTTCTTCTCCAAACAAATGAAGATGAGATATATGACCAAATTCGGATAGTAACATTATTCCAACAAGAAAAAGTATAAATAAACCTAATACTTCATATAATTTGTTTTTTTGTAGAAATTTTGCAACTCTACCTGCTAACCAAATCATTAAAATTCCACCAATAATAACTGCCAAAGCCATCACCCAAAAAACATCTGTAAGTGCCATTGCGCTTAATATTGAGTCGAATGAAAATACTAAGTTCATTATAACTATCATTGTAACAATTTTTGTTATAGAACGTTGCTTTGGTTTTACATTAAACTCTTGTGCATCAAACGAAATTATATGCCATATTTCTTTCATTGCTGTATACACAATAAATACACCTCCTACAAAAATTATAAAACTGTGAATCGTGAACTCACCTGTAATTACTCCTTCAATATCAATATTAAATAAAGGTTTTTGAAAAAATTTTATCAAAGAAACCAATAAAAATAATAGTCCTATACGTAGTATAATTGCCAATCCTATTCCGAGTTTTCTTACATATGCTTGCTTTTCTTTTGGTGCACTTTTAGATTCGAGCGATATGTATAGTAGGTTGTCAAAACCTAAAACAGCTTGTAATAAAACAAGCATTCCTAATGTTATAAAGTTATTTAAAGTTAATGAATCCATTTTTTGCTAAGGTTTTAGACTGATTTTACAAATATGTTAAATTTAAGCTGCTAATTTAATAAAATAATTACAATTCATAATTATTATTGTTAAAAAAATAGATTATTATCGACTTTTTGTAATCAACTAACTATGCTTTCTAAATTAGTTGTATTTAAGTACTGGGTAATAATTCAAATTAGTTTACCTTTGTATTTTATTCTTAAAAAAACAAACACTGTTTGTTTAATTATTAATCTTATGTATTTAACAAAATGAAAAAATTAAATTACTTATTAATTATTGGATTATTTTTAGTTTTTGCATGTAACAGTAGTACTGAGTCAAATGGCGATGATACTAACGATATGGACATAAAAGATACTAAAAAAACTGAAAACTTAGAAAACATAGAAAAACTCGAAAAGCTCGAAGCCGAAAGTAACAATGATACTAAAAAAGGCAAATATAAGGTCGAATCATGTATTATTGATTATGAAATGAATATGGGAGCAATGAAAACAAACACAGTTTTAAGTTTCAAAGACTATGGTTTAACAGAACGTACTGAAACTTCGGTTGATATAATGGGTAAAAAATCAACAACAAGAATGGTAAAAAAAGATGACTTTACTTATTCATTTCAAGTAGGTACGAAAAATGGAACAAAAATGTCGTCTAAAAATAGTAACACTAATTTCATTCCTCTTGATTACGAGAGTCTTCCAGCTGAGAAAAAAGCTCTGATGAAAGAGTTAGGAAATGAAGATATTGCAGGAAAATCTTGTAAAATCATACAATTTAATGACAAAGGAACAGATGGAAAAATTTGGATTTGGAATAATATTGTTCTTAAATATGAAATTAAAACAAACGGACAAACTATTTCTGTAATAGCTGTAAAAGTACAAGACAGTCCTTCGTTTGCTGATGATTTTTTTGAAATTCCTTCTGATATTGAATTTAAAGAAGTTGATTTAACCAAAATGCTTGATATGAATAAATAAATTTGTGCTTATACTTTAAATGGTACAATTATTAAATGATACAATGGTACAATACTTTGATTAATAATTGATAACAGTTTAGAGTATAAATAAGTTAAGGTCTTCAACCTATTTAGTGGCTTACGTATTAAATATGTCGAAGACCTTATGTTCTTTTATTCTCTATTCCATTTAGGAAGTCTACCATGAGTCCATGGAGCTTTTATAGCTTCCATTTCGGTTTCAAGTTTTTCAATTCTTTTTATTAAATTTTTAAGTTTCTTGTATTCAGGCTCAAATAATTCGGCAGCTATTTCATATTGCTTTTTCATTGTTTGTGTAGGTTCTGAGTTCGACCTGTATAAACCATAAAATGCTGTAAATACTCTGCTTCTTATTGAAGGAGCTTGATTTCCATTCCTTTTACTAATACTCCTATCACCAGTCAAAGCACGTGAAATTTCTTTTAGTTCAATTTCAATTTTTCTTGCACGTTCTAGCATATCCTTACTTGCTTTAGATGTATAGTAAAGAGCAGTTCTGATTGCTTTTATTTTTTTAACCATCTCTTTATTAACATTTACAGCTCCAAAAACTGTCCTTGCAAGTTCTGATGTTTTTTTCTGAAATGCCAAAACTTCTTTTCTGTTTTTGGCAGGAAGTGTAGAATTATTTAATGATTTAACATTAAATGATTCTGCCCCATATAGCTTAGTTTCAACCCCATCAACAACTTTTGACATTGTAATATTATATTTTCCTGGAATTATCGGTATACCAAAACCTTTATTTGAAAATGGATTTGCTCCTTTTCTAACTGGTTGAGTCGAAGCATAGTTAAAATCCCAAACTATTCTTTTCAGCCCTTTTGATGCAGGAGCATGTAATTTTCTAACAATATTTCCATCTGCATCTTTTATTGTAAATAGTATGAATGGTTTTTCTTGTTCGTCTTCAATTCTTAACTCTTCAAATGTTGGATACTTAAATGCTGACTTGTTCTTTAATGCCTTTTTTTCAATCTTTTTACGTATTTGTTTTTTGGTTTTAATTGATTTACCAAAATAATATGTAAAAACAGCACCATATTTTGGATTTTTAGCAGAATAGTAGTCAGCACCTTGTCCATATCTTGCTCGTTTTTGAACATACATTAAAGCGTCTTTTATTGGAAAAATAATACTTTCTTTTTTAAGTTCTTTTTCATTTATAAATCTTAGAGGAGTGTAATCATCAACAATATAAAAACCTCTACCAAATGTAGCAATTACAATATCATTTTCTCTTTTATGCAACTTTATATCTCTTACAGCTATTGTAGGTAAACCAGATTTAAGTTTTATCCATTTTTTGCCACCATCAATACTAAAATAGAAACCAAACTCAGTACCTGCAAACAATAAATCTTTTTTAACATGGTCTTCGGCTATTGCATATACAGTTCCTCTATCAGGTAGGTTGGAACTAATTGAAGTCCAAGATTTACCTTTGTTAGTACTTTTTAAAATATGAGGTTTTAAATCATTGTTTTTTCTACCATCAAAGGCAGCGTATACTACATTTTCGTCATGCTGTGATGCTAATACTGCACTAACATATGTCATATCTTTAACATCAGGAAATTTGTTGTATTTTTTCCATTTATCTCCTCCATCTTCAGTTACTTGTATTAAACCATCGTCTGTACCAACATATAAAAGATTTTCGTTTTTTGGCGATTCGCTTAGCGATACAATATTACCAAACAATGATGTTGAAGCATTTTTAGCAACAGCTTCGGGGCTTTGCATAATATCCATTACTTTAAGATTATTTCTATTAATTTGTCTTGTCAAATCCGGACTTATTACTTCCCAAGAATTACCTCTGTCATTGCTTTTAAAAAGTTTATTTGCAGCAAAATATAGCCTTGTGTGAAGATGTGAACTTAGAATCAAAGGAGCATTCCAATTCCAACGATAAGCCTCGCCTTTTGGTGGTGCAGGCATAATACTTGTGTTATCGCCACTTTTTCTGTCGTATCTTGTCAAATAACCATATTGTGCCTCGGCATATACTATATTTGGGTCTTTTGGGTCGAAAGCTGAAAAAAAACCATCACCACCCTGTGTATTAAACCAATCGGCATTTGTAATACCGTCAGCACTTATTGTTCTCGAAGGTCCTCCCATACTATTATTATCCTGAGTACCACCATGAACATAATAAAAAGGTTTTGAATTATCAATACTGACTCTGTAATATTGAGTTACTGGTAAGTTTGGTTTATGATGCCAGTTTGCTCCATGGTCATACGATTCATATATTCCTCCGTCTCCACCAATTAGCAAATGATTTGTGTTTTTTGGGTCAATCCATAATGCATGATCGTCTACATGTCTTTGTTTTTGTCCTAAACGTTTCCATTTTTTTCCTCCATCAAGAGTATACATAGTATATGTATTCATCGAAAAAACTTTATCAACATCTTTAGGGTCAGCATAAATTCTATTGTAATATTGAGGGCTATTACTTACATGATTACTCATTTTTTTCCATGTAACCCCTCTGTTTGTACTTCGATAAAAACCTCCCGATTTTCCAGCAGCCTCTATTATTGCAAATACAAAATCGGGGTTTACCGGTGAAATAGTTAAACCAATTCTACCAACATCACCAGATGGCAAGCCCGATTTTAATTTTGTCCATGTTTTACCTGCATCTTTCGATTTATATATTGCCGATTCGGGTCCTCCATTAATCAATGTAAATACATGTCGTCGTCTTTGGTAACTTGCAGCATATAAGATATCAGGATTTCGTGGATCCATAACAATATCAGTAAGTCCAGTGTTTTCACTTATATTTAATATTTTTTTCCATGTTTTTCCATCATCTTCCGATTTATATAAACCTCTATCACCACCTTTTCCCCATAGTGGACCTTGTGCAGCTACGTATACATGTGAGTTTCTGGGGTCAATTATTATTCTACCAATATGTTCGGATTTTTTTAGTCCCATATTTTTAAATGATTTTCCACCATTTTCCGAACGATACACACCATCGCCATAACCAATTGCTCGTTGACTATTGTATTCGCCAGTACCTACCCAAACAACATTTTTATTATTAGGGTCTATTTCCACATCGGCTATTGAGTATGAGCCATAATTATCAAAAATAGCTTTCCATGTTAAACCCGCATTTGATGTTTTCCAAACATTTCCGGCTGCAACTGCTACATAATATTCGCTTGGACATTTAGGATTTACTGCAAAATCGGCTATTCTTCCTGATGCATATGCTGGACCAATACTTCTAAATTTCAAAGCACTAAATGTGCCTGAAGATAAAGCACCTTTTTTTTTATCTTTCTTATCGTCTTTTTTTTGTGCATTACTTATATTAAAAATAATAAAAAGAGACAATACTAATGTTAAGTATTTGTAATAATGTTTCATTTTAAAAATAGTTTAGTTATTTAATTAAATTTGTTTGATAAGGTCTTTAACAATAAAGTTATAATTTTACAAAGTGTCATTTTTATATATCGACCTACTTATTAAGTGTAAACAAATTTATAATTCATAATTTCCTAAAAAGCTTTATGTTAAATATTTGATTGTTCTTTATTAGGCAATTCACAATTTAATAATTAGCCAATTTGCACGCAGGTATTTTAAGCTTTAACAATTCAAAAAATGCGATAATATTGGGAATATTTGAGTGTTTTTTGAAGCCGTTAATGGTTAAAATAAGTAATTAACAATTAATAATGTATAATTAATAATTTTGCTTACGCTTGATAAACAGCATGATATAAAAAACAAAAGTGTCGTTTTTATATAGCTATCTACTTAACAAGTGCAAATGGTTAATTATTATTTGTGATTTGCCTTAATCTCTATCAAGCAAATATAGTATTATTTGTTTGTAATATCAAATATAAGGTCTTCGACCTATTTATAGTTGCTTACGCATTAGTACAAAGAGAATTTAATCAGGAGATTACGAATAAGTAAATGTCGGAAAACTTTTGTAAGCACCCATACAAAAGTTTTTTGGTATTCGTATTTATCCAATCAACTGTAATACATTCGTATACAAAAACGTGTAAGCCACATTAAATAGTTCGAAGACCTTACTTAATAGATATATAAGACGATACATAATTTATAAATTTTATTTTTATATTATTTTTATATTTTTACATAATAAATCGTAAATAAATTTGTTAGTAAACTATTAATTCATTACTATTGCACTGTATTTAATTACATATTGTAACTATTTACATGGATTTAATATTAATTAGCAACTAAAATAAATTGTTATGTGTGGAATATTCGGAATAATTGGAAATAGAGAAGAAAAAGAAGCTCAAACATTATCAAAACGTATGAGCCATAGAGGACCTGATGAAAGAGGTTTACACATATCTCAAAATGGTTCAATATTATTACATGAGCGTCTATCAATAATTGATTTATCAACTGGCAAACAACCAATAAAAGGTAGCAACAACGCATATGTTATTCATAATGGCGAGATATACAATCATCAAGAATTAAGAAGCGAACTTTCACACCATACATTTAATACAAATTCTGATAGCGAAATAATTGTTCATTTATATGAAGAATACGGAACCGATTTTCTAAATAAATTAGATGGAGTATTTGTATTTGTTATTCTTGAAGGCGATTTTTTCATGGCTGCACGCGATCCTATAGGCGTAAAACCATTATATTATGGTACAGACAAAAATGGAAACATGTATTTTGCATCAGAGATGAAAGTAATTACAGACCAGTGTGATGATTTTAAAGCATTCCCTCCCGGACATTACTATACCGAAAAAGAAGGATTTGTAAAATATTATAAACCAGAGTGGGAAGACCATAGCAAAGCTACAAAGAAAGTAGATTTAAAAGAAATTAGAGAATCGCTAACAGCAGCTACAAAAAAACGTTTAATGAGCGATGTTCCATTAGGTGTTTTATTATCGGGTGGACTTGACTCAAGTATAATTTCATCAATAACAAAAAGAGCTTTAACCGAAATGGGTATAGACGAACTTCATTCGTTTTCTATTGGAACAGGTGCAAACGCACCAGATTTATTAGCAGCAAAAAAAGTTGCAAAACATATTGGTACAAAGCATCATGAAATATATTTCTCGGTAGAGCAAGGGATTGAAGCTATCGAAAAAATAATATGGCATCTCGAAACATATGATGTTACTACAATAAGGGCTTCTACACCAATGTATTTTCTATCGAAAGCAATTACAGATATGGGAATAAAAGTAGTACTTTCGGGCGAGGGTGCTGATGAGATTTTTGGAGGATACTTATATTTCTATAATGCTCCATCGAACGCAGAGTTTCAAAAAGAAACTGTAAGTAGAGTACAACGATTATCAACAGCTGATTGTTTAAGAGCTGACAAATCAACTATGGCTCACGGACTTGAAGCAAGAGTTCCATTTTTGGATAAGGAATTTATTGATGTTACTATGAAAATTGATCCACAAGATAAAAAACCTAATAAGCACACTGATAGACCTGAAAAATATATACTACGTAAAGCATTTGATGATAAAGAAAACCCATATATACCCGAGTCTGTATTATGGAGACAAAAAGAGCAATTTAGTGATGGCGTGGGTTATAGTTGGATTGATGGTTTGACAAATTATTGTAACTCAGTAGTAAGTGATAACGAGTTTTCAAGAGCTTCTGAATTATATAAACATAACACTCCAACAACAAAAGAGGCATTTTTGTTTAGAAAAATTTTTGAAAAACATTACCCTCAAAAGTCGGCTATTGAGTCTGTTGTAAAATGGATTCCAAAATGGCAGTTCAATATTGACCCATCTGGCAGAGCTTGTGATGTGCATCTTGAAAATGATACAATCAAAAAAGATAAAAAACGACTACGAAGTGCATAAGGTCTTCGACCTATTTATAGTTGCTTATTAGTACAAAGACAATTTAATCAGCAAGTTATGAATAGGCTAATGTCGAAAAACTTCAACCTGTGCAATCAAAAGTCCGATAGGACGAACTTAAGTACTGTTACAAAAATTTTTCGATATTTATTTATTAATAACTCACTGATTCTGTTGTTTTTGTACTAATGCGTAAGCAACATTAAATATGTCCAAGACCTTATTAATTTGTTAATCTATTTCTTTTTTTTCCAAAAAATTTATATTTCAACATTTTATATAAAATAACAGGCATTACCTTAAAAAAATTCACAGTAACAGCTATTTCTTGCCAAAAGCTACTATTTTCAACTGCTTTTCCTTTTAGTCTAAGCCATAATGCTTCAATTGTATTACCATGAAGATTCGTTAGGTTCATCATTAAAATACTTGCCATAATGTCTTTTGTCTTCTCTTCGCCATAAGTATCTATCAGTTTTTGTTTAATTTCAGGCTCTGTATTTCCATTTGTATCAGCATAATGTTGAGCAAATAGTAAAGCCTCTAATTGTTCTTTTGGAGCATTATCGAAACCGCCAGATAATAAAAATTCGACCTCTTCTTTGCTCATACCTGATTTTAGAGCATTTTTAGCATGTGTGTAACTACACAGTTTACAGCCATTTACTTGTGATATTGCTAAACTGACACTTTCACTAAATGATTTGCTAATTACTGGATTTAGTTGAGCTTCTACAAATGTGTCCGAATGTTTAATAAATATGCGTATATGCTCATTTTGAGTTTTAAGATTTATTATTCTTTTGTCAAATTTTTTATTTTTATTGACTTTTGTTTCTACTGATTGAATTGTAACTTTTTGCATTTTATACTATTTTTATGATAATATTTTAAGTCTGTTTTTGAAATATAGTGCAAATATTATATCTTTGTTTGAATAAAACAAGTAGTTATATATAAATTACATAGTCATAAAAACATGACTAATACATATTATCAATCACTTATGGATGTAAAAAAAATGGATAAAGATAAATTATCTGATTGTTTAGAAGGTTTATCAGAATGCCCAGTTAGTTATTGCATGCGAATAATAGGAGGAAAATGGAAACCGATAGTTATTTTTCTTATTTTTAATGATATTAATCGTTTTGGCATTATGCAAAGAAGTATAGAAAAGATAAGTAAACAAATGCTAACAAAGCAATTGCGTGAATTAGAAGCAGATGGTATTTTAATTAGAAAAATTTATGCAGAAATACCTCCACGTGTAGAGTATTTTTTGACAGAAAAAGGCAAATCTCTTTGTCCAATAATAAAAAGTATGAAAATTTGGGGTGAAGAAAATTTGGCTTCAGAATAATTGATTTTGGGCTATCAGTTTTAAGTTGGACGCTATGTAATAGTGGCACGTTGCAACGTGCCACGATTACTATTTTAAAAACCTGATAAACAGTACGATACAAAAAATAAAAGTGTCGTTTTTATATATCACCTGCTTAGAATATTAATAGAATGCGTAAGCCACATTAAATAGGTCGAAGACCTAAGACCTTAGCTACTTTCTTTAAGTCGTTCAGCATTTTCGGCTATTTGAAGCTTTTCAATAATATCACCAATATCACCATTTACAACATTAGTAAGGCTATATAAAGTCAAATTTATTCTATGGTCGGTAACACGTCCTTGTGGATAATTGTATGTTCTGATTTTTGCCGAACGGTCGCCAGTCGATACCATAGTTTTTCTTTTTGACGATATATCATCAAGATATTTTTGATATTCAATATTATATAATCGAGTTCGCAATTCTTTCATAGCTTTGTCAAGGTTTTTTATTTGCGACTTCTCATCTTGGCAAGTTACTACAATTCCCGATGGTTCATGAGTTAGCCTTATTGCCGAGTATGTTGTATTTACTGATTGTCCTCCTGGCCCCGACGAACAATAGGTATCTTTGCGCACATCTTGAGGTTTAATTTCAATATCAAAATCTTCGGCTTCGGGCAAAACTGCTACCGATGCTGCCGATGTATGTACCCTTCCTTGCGTTTCGGTTTGTGGCACTCTTTGAACCCTGTGTACACCCGATTCATATTTTAAAATACCATATACACCGTCTCCTTTTACACTGAAAACTATCTCTTTATATCCTCCTGATGTTCCTTCGGACTCACTAGAAATAGACACTTTCCACTTTTTTGTTTCACAAAACTTGAAATACATACGTGCCAAATCACCTGCAAAAATACTTGCTTCGTTGCCTCCTGTTCCTGCACGAATTTCAATTATTGCATTTTTCTCATCTTCAGGGTCTTTTGGTATTAAAAGTATTTTTATGTGTTCTTCGGTATTTTTTTTGGAATTTTTTAGCTCATCTAATTCCATTTTAGCCATTTCGCGCATTTCGTCATCTTTCTCTACAGCCAAAATATCTTTTGCTTCTTGAAGGTTGCTTAATATGTTTTCATAATCTTTGTATGTCTCAATTATTGGTTGAAGGTCTTTATATTCTTTATTTAGCTTAATATAATTATCCATATTTGCAATAATATCCGGCTGGGTTATTTGCTCTGCAACTTCTTCAAATCTGGTATTTATTCCTTTAAGCTTATCTAATAATAAATTATTACTCATTTTTTATATTTTATAAAAGTTAAGGTCTTCGACCTGTTTAATATTGCTTTCGCATGAAATTTATTGAGGGTATTCCTAAAAACCTTGATTTCTACGTTGTTTTGAAATAAAATTTTGGGGCACTGTCCGTATTTATAACTTATATATTTAGTAAAAAGCTTTATTAAGAAACATTTTTTAGAGTTTTATTATCATGTGAAAATATTTTACAAAATTACATTAATAATATTAATGTTACAAAAATTTAATAGTATTAAATTGGTTTGAAGAACTTAGCTCACTACAAAATACTCGATTTTTGCAAGTACTCTTCAATTGTCTTAATTAATTCGTCATTATAAAATTCGTTGTTTACATTTTTATTGTCAAAGAAAGATATGAAAGAGTCGTGTTTTTTATTCGATAATTTTTCTAAAGTTTTTTTAGGAGCAGCTTTTCCAATCTCGATTAAATCATCACTATAATTTTTATTCGTTAGCTCTTTTAAAAATTCTTTATTATTTAGAAATATCACGTCAAATTCAGGTATTGCCCATACAATTTTTAATCTTTTATGATACAATTTTGTGTTAATATATGTATTTACAAAATCTTTTTTTTCTGAAATATCTGTTTCCGAAATAGTGTCGGAGTCTAATATTAACAATATATGTTTATTTTTAGTAGATAAATATGTTTTAACTTTTGATAGTGCAGATGAGAAACCATTTGCAGCAATTATTTCAAAATCTGATTTATAGGATTTTGCTCTTAGAAGCTTTTCTAAAACTTCAGCATCAAATTTTCCTTCTGTTATTATTGTTATATTATTTTTCATTTGAATATTTTTTTAAATTGTAATGTCATAATTTGGATTCCCTTCTTCGATGGCATTCCTATATTTTTTTAAAAGTCCTTGTTTAAAGGTGGACTTGCCTTTTATACAATATTCAATATGGTCACATTCCCAAAGAAGAATTGTCTGAGGAGCAATGAATTGTGTTAATATTAAAGCTGGCATGGTAAAGCCCATCGTGCTGAATATAGCGCCTATTGCATTAGAAGGTCTCCTCAATAGTTGATTTCTTAATTTAGCAATTGGTTCAATATTGAGATTCCTTGAGTAATCCTTAAACTCTGTTACAATGGATAGGTTTATGTCTTGAAAATGAATAACTCCATCAATTTGTTCCGCATTACTTTGTCCTAAAAGGTCAACCGAATAAGGATAACGTATTATTGCACCTTCAATTTCGAAAAGACGTAATATTAAAAATTCAAATGCTTTACCACTATCCCAAGTTGGTGTATTTTTTGATTTAATGTCAGTCCACAGGCTAAGTAAATCTGTTCTTGAAAAAGACTGAATTCGAGTCATATAATCTTGTGTAGTTGGCATGATTTAATCATCTTTTTTATTAGTGAATATAATACTTTTATTATTTCCAATGATACTGACATTTTTCTTTTTTTACCAATTCTAAAATCATATTCAACGTATTCATAAATTGATTGATTTCATTAGGTCAAATAATATTCCTGAGTGTTAAACTTGATTAAATCGCTAAGGTATCTTGAAGCATCTTCTTTATCAACTATAAAAGAATGGTATTTATATTCATAAACGAAATTTCTTTCTATTTAATCTATACTTTTAGGAAGTTTTTTATTACCAGATAGTAAACGATTTGCATAAGTAAGGTCTTCGACCTATTTAATGTTGCTTTCGCAAGATATATAATAAACGGTATTTCAAAAAGTAAGCTCTATACTAAATAGGTAAAAATTTTTGTATGGATGCTTAGGTCATCGTATAAAACCGACTAGTAAAAAGCTTTATTAAGAAACATTTTTTGAGTTTTATAATCAAGTGAAAACATCTTACAAAATTACATTAATATTATTAATGTTACAAAAATTTAATAGTATTAAATTAGTTTGAAGAATAATAGCTTATTGTTTGCCTCCATAAAACACTCGAAAAAAACCGATTATTTATGTGTAAAGCAACATAAAAAAGGCTTGAAGAGACAAAAAAAATACAATTTTAGTTTATTTATATTAAAAACCATAATAAGCTAACAATGTGCATATTGGTATTTAGTGTTAAATTAGAAATCAACTTTTTTTAATACTTTTTACAAAAATTTATAATAGAAATAGAAAAAATTATTTATAGTTTTACGCTGTTATTAATATCTTAAAAGGTTCAATTATTAAATCATACAATGGTACAATGTTTTGATTAACAACTGATAATAGTTTTATAAAAATCAAATTTTAACCAAATTCAGTATATAAGATACTTAGAACTATTTAATGTTGCTTACACATAATATATAACTAACTGTATTTCATGTAATAAATTTTTCTAATAGGTGTTTATTACAATAGTTTTTTACATTAGTGAGTTTAATTACTTAGGCGTAAGCAACAATAAAAAGGCTCATAGAGCCATGATTTGCTCATTATATTTAACTAATTATTATGCAAAATACCGAAAAAAATCATACAAAAAAATATAAAGTTGGAATAGATGTAGGTTCTACGACAGCAAAAATAGCTATACTTGACAATAATAACAATTTAATTCATTATGAATATGTAAGGCATAATACAAAAATTCATGAAACGGTTAATCTTCTAATAAAAAATTCGTTAACCAAGATAGGCAATTCGAAAATTAAAATTACAATTACAGGTTCGGCAGGTATTGGTATTTCAGAAAAAACAGGAATGCCATTTATTCAAGAGGTAGTTGCATCAACAGAAGTTGTAAAAAAGAGATATTCGCAGGTGAAAACCTTAATTGATATAGGTGGTGAAGATTCAAAAATGATTCTTTTTTATGAAAAAAAATCGCCTGATATAAGAATGAATGGAAGTTGTGCTGGTGGAACAGGTGCTTTTATCGACCAAATAGCATCATTAATGAATATACCCATTATTGAATTTAATGAACTTGCAAAAAACTATTCTCAGATATATCCAATTGCTTCAAGATGTGGTGTTTTTGCTAAAACCGATGTACAAAACCTTTTGAGTAGAAAAATAAAAAAAGAAGATATAGCTGCATCTGTTTTTCATGCAGTTGCAATACAGACTATCAATACTCTTGCTCGTGGTTTTGATATTGTACCAAAGGTAATGTTTACTGGTGGACCTTTTGCTTTTTTATCAGAACTAAGTACAACTTTTATAAGAGATTTAAAATTAGATATTAGCGATATTGTTATTCCCGAAAATCCTGCACTTCTTCCAGCTATTGGTGCTGCTTTGTCCGACAATAAATTTGATTACACAAGCTTACAAGAGCAGTATAATAATATTGAAAAAGCAAGTAATATTGTTATAAAACCCAAAAATAGACTAAAACCACTTTTTAAAAGTAAGGCAGATTTTGAAAATTGGAATAATGAAAAAATTAGAACTAAAGTTCCCAAAGTACATATAAAAGATTATAAATCGCAGGATTGTTATATTGGAATAGATTCGGGTTCAACTACAACAAAAATATCAGTTATAGGGACAAATAAAGAATTATTATATAATTATTATACTAATAGTAAGGGAAATCCAATTGATTCGGTAAAAAAAGGCTTGTTTGAATTTAGTGAAATACTAAAAAAGTATAATAAAAAAATAGATGTAAAATATACAGCAGTTACAGGTTATGGCGAAGATTTAATAAAAACTGCTTTAGGAATAGACCTTGGTATTGTCGAAACGATAGCACATTTTATGGCAGCCAAACATTTTAACAAAGATGTTAGCTTTATTATGGATATTGGTGGGCAGGATATGAAAGCAATATTTGTTGAAAACGGAGTAGTAAACCGAATAGATTTGAATGAAGCATGTTCGTCTGGTTGTGGCTCATTTGTTGAAACATTCAGTAATTCGCTTGGGCATAAAATTGGTGATTTTGCTAATTTGGCTTGTCAAGCTCAGGCTCCTGCCGATTTGGGTACAAGATGCACAGTATTTATGAATTCTAAAGTAAAACAATCATTACGCGAAAATGCTAAAACAGAAGATATTGCAGCTGGTTTATCTATTTCTGTAATTAAAAATGCTTTGTTCAAGGTATTGAAATTAAGAGATATAACTGATCTTGGCGATAATATTGTAGTACAAGGTGGTACATTTAGAAACCCATCAATACTTAAAGCTTTAGAAAACCTAACAGAAAAAAAAGTTATTTGTACTGATATTCCAGAACAAATGGGTGCATATGGTGCAGCTTTAGCAGCTATTGATGAGTATTCAAAAAATAAGTTGGAGACTAAATTTGTAGAAATAGATAAATTAGATGATATAGATAAGTACAAATCAAAGCATCTTGTATGTAAGGCATGCGAAAATCGTTGTGCTGTAACTCAATTTAAGTTCAACAATAATAATACTTATTATTCAGGAAATAAATGCGAAAAAGTATTTTACAATAAAGGATTTAAAGCTGAAAAAGGACAAAATTTGTATGATTATAAATACAAGTTATTATTTAATCGTGATGTACAAAAGAATGAAAATACAAAAATAACTATCGGAATACCCAGAGTTTTAAACTTTTATGAAAATTATCCTTTTTGGAATAAACTACTAACCGAGAGTGGATTTAAAATTGAATTATCCTCAACATCAACAATGAAGTTATATGAAATAGGCTTAGGTACAGTAATGTCCGATAGTATTTGCTTTCCTGCAAAATTGGTACATGGTCATATAAGCGATTTGATAAACAAAAAAGTTGATAGAATTTTTTATCCAAATGTTATATTTCAGGCAAATGAATTTAACGAAGCCGAAAATCATTTCAATTGTCCGATTGTTAGTGGATATTCTGATGTTGTTAAAAGTGCAATAAACCCACAAAAAAAATATAATATTCCTGTTGATTCTCCAATTATAAGTTTTAAAGATGTAAATATGCTGAAAAAAGCATGTTATAATTATCTAAAAAGCTTAGGAGTCAAAAAATCTGTTTTTAATAAAGCATTCGCATTGAGTTTAGATGCTCAGAAAAAGTTTAAAAATGATATGAATCAAAAAACCAAGCAGGTAATTAATAGTGCTAAAAAAAATAATGAACTATTGATTGTTTTGGCTGGTCGTCCATATCATGCAGACCCTTTGATAAATCAAAAAACACCCGATATTTTATCCGATTTGGGTGCGCATGTTATTCCTGATGATTCGGTACCAAGATTTGAAGAAAATGGACTTAATGATTTACAAATAATAACACAATGGTCATATCCAAACCGAATATATAATGCAGCGCAATGGACTGCAAGTATGCCCAATAATGTTCAATTTGTTCAGTTTAACTCATTTGGTTGTGGACCCGATGCAATAACTATTGATGAGAGTGTTGAAATATTGAAAGCAAAAGGAAAAAATCATACTTTAATAAGAATTGATGAAATAACAAGCACTGGTTCTGTGCGATTGAGATTGCGCTCAATGCTCGAATCTTTACGAATTAGAGGAAACTCTTATAAACTAAAAAGTAATGCAAGAATTACTACAAGAAATTTTGAAAAAGAGGACAAACAAAAAACAATTATTGCGCCCTATTTTGCCGAAATTTATTCAGATTTGTTTCCAAGTATTTTTAAAGTAGCAGGTTACAAATATATAAATTTACCAAAACCCGATAAAGAATCGGTACAGTATGGATTGAGGTATGCAAATAATGAAATATGTTATCCAGCTACAATTATTATTGGTGATATTATAAAAGCTTTAAAATCTGACAATTATAATTTAAACGATATAGCAGTTGGTATTTCTCAAACAGGTGGACAGTGTAGAGCATCAACTTATCTTTCGTTAATAAAAAAAGGAATGATTGCTTCTGGTTTTAAGGATATTCCCATAGTTGCAGTTGGTACGGCAGGAAAAACAATTAACCCTCAGCCTGGTTTTGATATTGATTGGAACGATATACTCCCCATAACATTTATGGCAATGTTGTATGGCGATTCTATTGCAAAAATGTATTATTCGATGGTAGTACGCGAAAAAAACAAAGGAGAAAGTAAAAAACTACTTGATAAATACATTAATGAAGTAAAATATTATATCGAAAATAAAGATATTAAAGGCGTTTATAATTTGCTTGAAAAAGCTGTTATTGAGTTTAATAGAATTGTAATTTATGACAAACATTATCCTAAAATTGGTATAGTGGGGGAAATTTTTGTTAAATATAATTCTTTTGGTAATCAATATATAGTAGAATGGTTAATTGAGCAGGGTGTAGAAGTTGTTGTACCGCCAATATTGGATTTCTTTATGCAAGAATTTGTAAATGTGGGTGTTAATAGAAAATTAAATTTAGCTAAAAACTCAACCGTAACAAAATTGTTTTTATGGTATCTTGAAAAGAAAGCTAACAGACATATAAATTCAGCCGAAAAAATATTAAAAAAATTCAAATTCTATAATCCTCATCATAAAATCAGATATTTAGCCAAAAAAGCTGAGGAAATATTAAGTCTATCAAATCAATTTGGCGAAGGCTGGCTTATTCCTGCCGAAATATCTATGTTTGCCGAAGAGGGAGTAAATAATGTTATTAGTGTTCAACCATTTGGCTGTATTGCAAATCATGTTATATCAAAAGGTATTGAAAAAAAAATTAAGGATTTATTCCCAAATATGAATCTTTTATTTCTTGATTTTGATGATGGTGCCAGTGAAGTTAATATTCTTAATAGACTGCATTTTATGCTTAAAAATGTGCAAGAAGAAGTTTTAAAGTCTTCGACCTATTTGTAGTTGCTTATGCATTAGTCAAAAGATGACTTAATCAGAAAGTTATGAATAAGTAAATGTCGAAAAACTTTTGTAACAGTACTTTGGAATAGGTATTAAATAAATGTCCGTTTTGATAGATTAGTTTGTTATTTTACAACTTACAAAAAGTCGCAAATAGTGAACTATTTAAGACTTTTTTTAAGGTAGTAAAATGACAAAATAATGACACAAAATAGGGCAGTTATTTGATACCTGTTCCTTAGTTCGTCCTATCGGACTTTGATTACACAGATAAAATATTATTATTATAATAAAAACATGAAAATTTATATAAATTTATTTTTACTATTAACAATATTAATATTTAGTAATATAAATACAAATGCCCAAATTGTAAGCTACAGTAATGAATATCTGAAAATTGGAGTTGGGGCAAAACAAATAGGTATGGCTGGCAGCAGTGTTGCATCTACTAACAATTCAGAGTCAGTATATTGGAATCCGGCAGGATTAAACTATATGAGCAAAAAATATGATGTATCTTTAATGCATTCTGAATATTTTGCTGGTATTGCAAAATATGATAATGTAAATTTTGCTTATAAACATACAGATTCAGTTGCATTTGGAATTTCATTTTTAAGATTTGGTGTCGATGATATTCAAAATACTTTAGAACTTATTGACGAAAACGGAAATATTGATTATAGTAGAATCAAATCATTTTCGGTTGCTGATTATGCTTTATTATTATCATATTCAAGAAAAACAAAAATAAAAGGATTGAGTTATGGAATAAATATGAAAATTATTTACAGACATCAAGGAGAATTTGCAAACGCCTATGGTTTTGGTTTAGATTTGGGAGTTTTGTACAGTAAAAAAAAGTTGAAAATTGCAGCAATGATACGTGATATTAGTACAACTTTCAATGCTTGGGTTTTTAATAAAGAAATTCTAAAAAGTACGTTTAGCATAACTAATAATGAACTGCCCAACAATTCTTTAGAAATCACTCTCCCCTCAGTTGTTTTAGGAATAGCATATGATTTTAATATATACAAAAAAATAAGCGTAAATGCAGAAATTGATGCTGATATAACTTTCGATGGAAGACGAAATGTATTAATAAGCAAAGAACCTGTAAGTTCAAATCTAAGTTTAGGTTTAGAATTTAATTATAATAATTTGATATTCGTAAGAACAGGAGTTACAAATTTTCAAAGAATTAGTGATTTTGATAAATCAGAAAAAATAATATTTCAACCAAATATTGGAATAGGTGTAAAACTATTTAATTTTTCGATAGATTATGCTTTAAGTAACTTAGGAAAACAATCAACAGTTTTTTATTCAAATATTTTTTCCATCAGATATAGTTTTGATATATAAGGAAATTATGAATTATGAATTACGAATTATGAATTGGTTTACACTATATATAAGTATCTTACAAAAAACAAATTGGAAAGTTATTTTTTAACGATTTCTTAACATGTTTTAAATATCCAGTCAATCGTGTTAATCCTGTCAAATTATTACATTTATAAACTTAATCAATTTATGACTTGTTTCAGTAGGTCATTGTATAAAAAACGACACTTATATTATTTATATTTTACTATTTATTAAGCAAAATCAAAATTATTAATTATCTATGACAATAAATAAAAAAATTTCAGATTTAAGGGATTTAATGAAAAAAAATAAAATAGATGCATATATAATCCCTAGCACCGATGCACATCAAAGCGAGTATATAGCAGAACATTGGATGGCTCGTTATTGGATTTCAGGTTTTTTAGGTTCGGCTGGTGTAGTTGTTGTTACACAGGGCTTTGCTGGCTTGTGGACAGATTCACGATATTTTATTCAAGCCGAAAACGAACTAAAAGATTCTGAAATTGAGCTTGTAAAACTTAATGTTCCTCATACACCCGAATATATTGAGTGGATTTCTTATAAACTAAAAAAAGATAACACTGTTGGTTTTTCGCAAGATGTTTTTTCGGTATCAGCATACAGGCAAATGGTAAGTGCATTTGATGATAAAGGAATACATATAAATAGCAATATAGACTTAATCAATGAAATATGGAAAAACAGACCACAAATTCCCATAAATAAAATATTAATCCATGATATTAAATTTGCGGGAAAAACTGTTGATGATAAAGTTTTAGAAGTAAGAAAAATCATGAAAAAAAGAGATTTTGATTATCACATAATTTCTTCATTAGATGATATTGCATGGTTATATAATATTAGAGGAAACGATATAGATTATAATCCTCTTGCAATAGCATTTGCAATAATATCACAAAATAACAACTACCTTTTCATAGATGAACAAAAAATTGATAATAAAGCAAAAGAGTTTTTTAAAAACAATAGTATTACAGTTTATCCATATGAGAATATAACAGAATTTATAAAAAATATAGAAAACTCGAAAACAGTTTTATTATCGCCCGAAAAAACAAATGTCTCTATTTATAAATCAATACCAAAACATTGTAAAATAATAGAAAGTACTAATATTGTAACACAGCTAAAAGCCAGCAAAAACAAAATAGAAATTAAGAATATTAAAGAAACGATGGTGAAAGATGGTGTTGCTTTAGTTAAATTCTATATATGGTTGGAAAACAATATTGGAAAAATCAAAATAACTGAATATTCAATCGCTGAGAAACTAAAGGAATATAGAGCTGAACAAGAGGGTTTTGTGGGCGAAAGTTTTCCATCAATTGTTGGCTACAACGAAAATGGAGCAATAATACACTATTCGGCAAACAAAGAATCGGCAAAAGAGATAAAAGCCGAAGGCATATTATTGATTGATTCGGGAGGTCAATATTTGGGAGGCACAACAGATATAACAAGAACAATAGCTTTGGGAGAAGCAACGGAAAAACAAAAGCGTGATTTTACATTGGTGCTAAAAGGAAATATAAATCTTTCGCAAGCAAAATTTCCAAGTGGAACAAATGGATACCAATTGGATATTCTGGCAAGAAAAGCTTTGTGGGACGCAGGAATGAATTATGGACATGGTACTGGTCACGGAGTGGGATATTTTTTGAATGTACACGAAGGTCCTCAAAATATTGGAATCAGACCAGTAAACCAATCTATAATGGCAGGTATGGTAAGTTCAAACGAACCTGGATTATATAGAGAAAATCAATATGGTATTAGGATTGAAAACCTTATTTTGGCAAAGCAATCACATGAAACCGAATTTGGAATTTTTTTAGAATTTGAAACTCTTACTCTATTTCCAATAGATATAAACTTGATTGATAAAAGTATTTTGACAAAAAAAGAAATAAAATGGATAAATAATTATCATAAAAAAGTTTATGATAATTTGAAAACTCAACTTGATAGCGAAGAACAAAAGTGGCTGAAAAACAGGATTGTATCTCTATAATACAATATGTGTTTTTTAACATAACAATAAATACTAATATATAAATTAATGATAATAATCATATTTTTTTTTGTAGATTATTAAATTATATATACTTTTAAAGTGAAAAATTAAGGTATTCGACCTGTTTAGCATTACTTACACACTTTTGCAAACTAATGTCATATAGTTAATTGTATAGAAGTAAATACCAAGAAATTTTTGTAAAACTACTTAGTTAATAATTTCAAATCAAAATTTATAGGAAATATGGAAGTAAAAAGGATTTTTGACATACTTGACAATTTAAATGAAAAATATCCAGACAAAGCAGATGCGCTTGCTTGTAAAAAAGATGGTGCCTGGATAAAACATAGTACTAAAGAATATCATCAATTTGCAAACTATGTAAGTTATGGTCTTTTAAAATTAGGATTTAATAGAGGTGATAAAATTGCCACAGTATCAAATAACAGACCAGAATGGAATTTTGCAGACATGGGGATGTTACAAGTTGGAGTTGTTCACGTTCCAATATATCCTACTATAAGCGATAAGGAATATCGCCATATACTTAAACACTCAGACGCAAAGATACTCCTAGTATCAAACGAAGATTTATACAAAAGATTAAGTATAATAGTTGATGAAATTGAATCAATAAAAGAAATCTATACTTTTGACCAAATTGAAGGTGCAAAAAACTTTAATGAAATAATTGAACTTGGCAAAAAATCCGAAGATTATAATCTAAGGGGTACACTTGTTAATAGAAAAGCCGAAATTTCAGAAGATGATTTAGCTACAATTATATATACATCAGGAACAACTGGACTACCAAAAGGAGTAATGCTTTCGCATAAAACTTTTACTTTTCAGGCAAAAAAAATAGCAAAATTAGTTCCAATTAACAATAAACATAGAATGATAAGCTTTTTGCCATTGTGCCATGTACTTGAGCGTGTTGGTGGTTATGCATTCCAATATATTGGTACAAGTATATATTATGCCGAAGGTATTGAAAAGGTTGCCGAAAATATAAAAGAAATTCAACCTCATGGATTTATTACTGTACCTCGTTTGTTAGAAAAAGTTTATGACAAAATAGTTGCAAAAGGAAAAGAACTTGAAGGTAAGAAAAAAGATTTATTTTTCTGGGCTTTAAACTTAGGTGAAGAATACGAATTTTCAGGAAAAGGATTTGCTTATTATGCAAAACTAAAAGCTGCCAATCTTCTTATATTTAGCAAATGGAGAGAAGCATTAGGCGGAAATATAAAAATGATTATTTCGGGTGGTGCTGCACTTCAACCTCGTTTGGCAAGAGTATTTCATGCTGCCCAAATTCCAGTATATGAGGGTTATGGCTTATCCGAAACTGCACCTGTAATTGCTGTAAATAGACCTGGTGGAACTATGTTTGGAACCGTAGGTCCTGTATTAAGTAGCGAGCAAGATGTGAAAATTGCCGAAGATGGCGAAATTCTTTTCAAAGGACCTAATTTAATGCAAGGTTACCTAAAAGACGAAGAGAAAACAAAAGAAGCTATTGATACTGATGGTTGGTTTCATACGGGTGATATAGGTACTTTTGTTGATGGTAGATATTTGAAAATTACTGACAGAAAGAAAGAAATGTTTAAACTTTCGACAGGTAAATATGTTGCTCCAGGAGCTGTTGAAAATGTTCTTAAAGAATCATTTTTTATTGAACAACTTATGATTGTTGGCGAAAATGAAAAATTTGCAGGTGCATTAGTTTCTCCAAATTTTGAGTTTTTGCATGACTGGTGTCACGATAAAAAAATTCATTATAGAGATAATAAAGAACTTATAGAACACCCTGAAGTAATTTCAAGATATCAAGAAGAGTTAGATGAATTTAATAAAAAACTTGGACATACCGAAAGAATAAAACGCTTTGAGTTAGTATGTGAAGAATGGACTCCAGATACAGGAGAGCTTTCGCCAACATTAAAACTGAAAAGAAGAGTTGTAAAAGAAAAATATAAAGATAAGATTAAAAAAATATATTTGATAAATAAGTAAGTATTAAGACATAAATTTCTAAAGTAAAAATACGGATATTCTCATGTGATGCTATGTAAGCGTGGCATGTTGCAACATGCCACGATGATTATTAGAAAACACAGACAACTTTAATATATTTCTATATTAATGCTTGTCTTTCTGATAATTTGAAAAACTTTTGAAATTTAAGTCTTTATACAGTAGTTCAATACTATTTGCTTTATAAAAAATAAATTTATTCTGTAATTTGCATTTAGCAATTTGCAGAGTGGTTTAAATATAGCTAATAAACAATTTTAGGCTACAAGTTTAAAGTTGGACAAAATTAGACTGGTCTGACCGCTTCAAGCGGTCTGACCGATTTGCTCTTACATATAAATTATAACAAATTAATTTTCAACACTGTCCAACTTTAAAATGGCAATCAAATTTTATTAGTTAAAGATGAGTATGTGGTGATTTATTTCCATAATAGTAGTCTAACAAAAGTTTTTCGACATTCCTATTTGTTAATTTGCATATTGTTAGAGTATTAATTAAATACATAAGCAATATTAAATAGGTCGAAGACCTTAAATAAATAAAGAATATGAAAGTAAAAAGAACATTTGATATTCTTAATATCATAAAAGAAAAGTATAATAAACCTAATCTTTTAGTATCTAAATCTGCAGGTAAATGGCGAGAATATGATATTATAGATTATATCGAAAATGCAAACAGATTTAGTTATGGATTGTTGGAACTTGGTTTTAAAAAAGGTGATAAAATTGCAACTGTATCAAACAATAGACCCGAATGGAATTTTGTTGATATGGGTTCTGCACAAGTTGGTGTAATACATATTCCAATTTATCCAACAATTAGTTCTTCAGAATATATGCATATTCTAAATCATTCGGAAGTAAAAATGTTAATTGTTTCCGACTTAGAATTATACAATAAGATTGCACCTATAACAAAAAATATTCCTAATATTGAATATATATATACATTTAATCATTATTCAGAAACAAAACACTGGTCAGAAATTGTTGAATTAGGAGAGCATAATGAACATAAATATAAAAGAGAGCTTGAAGAAATAAAACAAAATATTAAAATTGATGATGTTGTTTCAATAATATATACATCAGGTACAACAGGAGTACCTAAGGGAGTAATGATGACTCATAATAACTTTATAAGTAACATGTTAGCTATTGATCCGAAATTACCATTAGATAGTTCGCATAAAGTTATAAGTTTTTTGCCCTTGTGCCATGTTCTTGAACGTTTAGCAAACTATTCGTATCAATACAAAGGAATAAGTATATATTACGCCGAAGGAATAGAAATGCTTTCGGATAATATGAAAGAAATTAAACCACATGGATTTATTACTGTACCAAGAGTTCTTGAAAAAATTTTTGATAAAATCATTGCTAAAGGAAAAGAGCTAAAAGGAATAAAACGAACTATTTTCTTTTGGGCTGTTGGTTTGGGGCTAAACTATAAACTAAAAGGTAGAGGTGCTATATATAATGCTAAACTTAAGATTGTTGATAAATTGATTTTCAGTAAATGGAGAGAAGCATTAGGCGGAAATGTTATTTGTATTATTTCGGGGGGTGCTGCATTACAGGTTCGATTATCAAAGGTTTTTTCGGCAGCAGGCATTAATTTGTTCGAAGGGTATGGACTAACAGAAACTGCACCAGTGATAGCAGTAAATTATCCAGGAAAAGACAATAACGTATTTGGTAGTGTTGGAAAAATTATTGAAGGAGTTGAAGTTAAAATTGCATCTGATGGAGAGATTTTAATGAAAGGACCAAACTTAATGAAAGGATACTATAAAGACTTGGAAATGACTCAAAAAGTTATTGACAGAGACGGCTGGTTTCACACTGGAGATATTGGTAAATTTGTTAATAAAGAATTTTTAAAAATTACGGATAGAAAAAAAGAAATTTTCAAACTTTCGACAGGAAAATATGTAGCTCCCCAAGTAATTGAAAACCTGTTAAAAGAGTCTTTTTTTATTGAACAATTGATAATTATTGGCGAAAATGAAAAATTTACATCTGCACTTATATCTCCTAATTTTACTTATTTGCATGATTGGTGTTCAATGAAAAAAATTCAATTTAAAGATAACCAAGAATTAATACAAAATCCTAATGTTATTGAAAGATATCAGCATGAAATAGATGAATTTGGCGAAAAGTTAGGAAAAACTGAAAAAATAAAAAAATTTAGATTAGTTTGTGAAGAATGGACTTCGGAAGGTGGTGAATTATCACCAACATTAAAACTTAAAAGAAGATATGTTATGGAAAAATATAAGAAACTTGTTAAAGAAATATATTCACAAAGCTAATATGTTGAATTTCTTGACTCTTAGAGTCCTAGGTGTTTTATATATATAATAAAAAAGCTTATATTATGTTACTGACAATTGCATATGTAAGCTTTTTTGTTTACAAAGAAACTTTATAAACCAAGTAAGTAACAAAACAAAAATTTTTCCCATATTTTACTAAGATAAACATCTGATTGATAGTGTATATAGTAATAATAAATAGATTGAAGACAATAAAATATTAAACTATGGAAATAATTGAAATTAACGAAATGGAATTTTATGCATTTCACGGACACTTAAAGGAAGAACGAGTTGTAGGAAATAGATTTTTGATTGATTTAAAAATTGAAGCAGACTGTTTAACTGCTGCCAAATCAGATAATCTTGACGACGCAGTAAATTATAAAGATGCATATGATATTGTGAAAAAGCAAATGAAGAAAAAATCACATTTACTTGAAAATATTGCTAAAAGAATATTAGATGCTTTGTACGAAAATATTAAAGGAATTAAAAAAGTAACAGTAAAAGTACAAAAATTGAATCCTCCAATAGATGGTATTATGAAAAGTGTTAGTATTACTATGAGTAAATAACTAACTATGGTTTTAAGCATTTTTACAAAAGTTTTTCAATATTTATATTTTGTTAAATATCATATTGTTAGAATGTTAATAAAATCCATAAGCAGTATTAAATCATTCGAAAACCATAATTTTAAGCAAATTTAAAACACATGAAAGAAACATTAAAAATGCATATTATAAATGGACCTAATCTAAATTTATTAGGGATAAGAGAAAAATCTATATATGGTGATATTTCATTTAAAAAATATTTTATTATCCTCTCAAATAGATATCCAAATATTGACCTAAAATATTTTCAATCAAACTCAGAGGGTGAAATAATAAATAAAATTCAAGAGGCAGGTTTTTCGAGTGATGGAATCATTTTGAATGCAGCAGCATATACTCACACATCTATTGCAATTGCTGATTCAATTGCTGCAATTACTACTCCAGTTGTTGAGGTTCATATTTCAAATATTGCAAAAAGAGAAAGCTACAGACATCAATCGTATATTGCACCCAATTGTATTGGTAGTATATTTGGTTTTGGTTTAGACTCTTATCGTTTAGCAATTGAAGCTATTATTGAACAGGCAAATTTAAAAGTTAAAAGCTAAAAGTTTTTCAATATTTATTTGTATAATCAACTGTATTATAATGGTATACATATACACATAAGTCACATTAAATAGGTCAAAGACCTTAATTTTACACTATTCTTGCTTTCATATTTCGGGCTACCCTTCAGAAGTTGGACAGTCTTGTTTTTCAAATAGTTTTAATCATAGAACTAAAGTGGAGATTAGCAGAACTTTGCGAAACGTTGCATGTAACTTTGCGGTTAAAAGCGGTTAACTTAAAACTGGTAGCTCATATTTTTATCAATAAATATTATGTTGTATCACAAAAATTTTATAACTTTGTAAAAGTGTTCAAATAAATACAATTAATGAGATGGAAAAGCATTATACATTTGAAGAAATTAGTCAGTTGCTTACAACAATTTCTATAACACAGGCAGAAACAAGTAAATCAATGAAAGAAAATGATAGAATTCTGACTGAAAAATTTAATGAAACTGATAGAAAGTTTAAAGAAACAGATA
>JAOZVK010000101.1 GCA_029938185.1 Bacteroidales bacterium
CAATAAAAAAAAGAATAAAATTAGAACTAATAATATTTTGTAAATTATTAGTTTTATAAGCCCAGTTTCAGAGTAAGGTCTTCGATCTATTTATAGTTGCTTACACATTAGTACAAAGACAATTTAATCAGTAAATTATGAATAGATAAATGTCTAAAAACTTTTGTAACAGTACTTAGTTGTTGTCTTGGGCTAAATCATTCTCCTTATTCTGTCTTTTAAAAAAATTGAAAAATGTTATTTGCTTTTGAAAATAAAACACTTGTGTAGTATTGGATAATTAGGTCTTCGACCTATTTCAGAACTCTCAAAAGCAGTTTTTATTATCCAATTAAAATTTCAAGAATTTTTATTGCAGCAACAGAAACGGCAGTTCCTGGTCCAAAAATACCAACAACGCCAGCACTATACAAATAATCATAATCCTGATGAGGGATTACTCCACCAACAACAACCATAATATCTTCTCTGTCAAGTTTTTTTAGTTCGTCCATTACTTGTGGAACTAAAGTTTTGTGTCCAGCTGCCAAGCTCGAAACTCCAAGAATATGTACATCATTTTCAACAGCATCTTTTGCCGCTTCGGCAGGTGTTTGAAATAGGGGTCCTATATCTACATCAAAACCAATATCAGCATAAGCTGTTGAAACAACTTTTGCGCCTCTGTCATGTCCGTCCTGTCCCATTTTTGCAATCATAATACGTGGTCTGCGTCCTTCAATTTCTGCAAATTTATTTGCTAATTTTTGGGCTTTTATAAAAGCAGCATCATTTGCCGATTCCGAAGAATACACACCAGATATTGAGCGAGTTGTAGCTTTGTATCTACCTGCAACAAGTTCGCAAGCATTTGATATTTCGCCTAATGTGGCTCTTTTTTGGGCAGCTTCAACGGCTATTTCAAGCAGGTTACCATCTCCTGTTTTTGCACATTCGGTCAAACGATTTAGTATTTCTTTTACTTCGGTTTCATTTCTATCGTTTTTTAGTTTTTTTAGTCTGTTAATTTGTGATTCTCTAACAGCCGTATTATCAACTTCTAAAATATCAATAGGGTCTTCCTTTTCTAATTTGTATTTGTTTACACCTACTATTGTATCAAGCCCTGAGTCAATTCTTGCTTGTTTTCTTGCAGCAGCTTCTTCAATTCTCATCTTTGGTATACCTGTTTCGATAGCTTTAGCCATTCCTCCCAGCTTTTCTACTTCTTGGATATGTGCCCATGCTTTGTTAGCAATTTCATTTGTAAGACTTTCGACATAATATGAGCCTGCCCAAGCATCAACCTGACGACAAATATTTGTTTCTTCCTGAATATATATTTGTGTATTTCTTGCAATACGTGCCGAAAAATCGGTAGGAAGTGCAATAGCTTCATCTAAAGCATTTGTATGCAACGATTGTGTATGTCCCAAAGTAGCTCCCATTGCTTCAACACATGTTCTTGCAACATTATTATACGGGTCTTGTTCGGTTAAACTCCAACCTGATGTTTGCGAGTGAGTTCTTAGTGCCATTGATTTTGGATTTTTGGGATTGAATTGCTTAACAAGCTTTGCCCAAAGCATTCTGGCGGCTCTCATTTTTGCAATTTCCATAAAATGATTCATACCAACTGCCCAAAAAAATGACAAACGAGGTGCAAATCTATCAATATCTAAACCTGCATTTACTCCTGCTTTTAGATATTCCAAACCATTTGCCAATGTGTATGCCAATTCAATATCAGCAGTAGCTCCAGCTTCTTGCATATGGTAGCCAGATATACTTATCGAATTAAATTTAGGCATATTTTTAGTCGTATATTTAAATATATCGGCAATTATTCGCATCGAAAATTCTGGTGGATAAATATATGTATTCCGAACCATAAATTCTTTTAAAATATCATTCTGAATTGTTCCCGATAACTTCTCAAGCTCAACTCCTTGCTCCAATCCCGATACTATATAAAAAGCCATTATAGGCAAAACTGCACCATTCATTGTCATCGACACAGACATTTTGTCCAAAGGTATTTGATTGAATAATACTTTCATATCAAGTATTGAGTCGATTGCAACTCCAGCTTTTCCAATATCGCCAACAACACGCTCGTGGTCTGAGTCATAGCCTCTGTGTGTGGCAAGGTCAAAAGCAACGGAAAGACCTTTTTGTCCTGCGGCTAAGTTTCTTCTATAAAAAGCATTTGATTCTTCGGCAGTCGAAAAACCTGCATATTGACGTATTGTCCAAGGACGCATAACATACATGGTTGAATATGGTCCACGCAAAAATGGAGGCATACCTGCTGAATAATTCAAATGTTCTATTTTATCTAAATCACTTTTTGTATATACAGGCTTTACGTTTATTTGTTCGGGAGTTTGCCAGTTTTTTTCAATTTTATTTTTTTGAAGCCAATCTTTATCTGTAGATTTAGTATCTACTTTAGTTTTAAAATCAATATTATCGAAATTTGGTCTCATTTTTTATTTTTTAATATTTGATATTTTTTGAATTTGGGCTACCAATTTTTAGTTGGACGCTTTTTAACCGCAAAGTTACACAAAGTTTAACGCAAAGTTTCACAAAGTTCTGTAAAAGTTCACTTTAATTTTTATGATTAAAACTACGTGAAAAACAAGACAGTCCAACCTTACGTGTGTAGCCTTGAATTTGTTTAGCTTAACTTCAGATTTTAACTTGTTCCACTTAGGCTATCTTTAATTCTAATTTTTCAGACTTATTAAAGATATTAGTTTTATTCACCAAGTCGGTTTAATTATTTTATTTTACAAAGATATGAAATTTAAATGGTTTTTCGGAATTGATATTTCAAAATTAACATTTAATGTGGCTTTCGCATTTTTACAAACCACTTCTTCTCTTGCGTAAACTGACTGCCAACTGAATTTAAGAAAGTTGTACTGATATAGTAAAAACTTTGTTTTTTAACACAGTTTCACAACATAATAATACATGTGTCTCAGTAAAAAAAAAGTGGAGAATTTATCAAATTCACTTGCAAATGTCAAAACAAAAATGCTAAGTTCGCAACTCTAAAATCGCTGTAAATTACCAATATAGTTTATTGCGAAAAAAATGCAAAATGAATAATAAATTTTGTAATTTTACATTTTAATTAAATTTGTATTATAAATTAAAAAAATCAATGAAAAAAGGAATTTGTGAAAAATGTAATAAATACAAATGGATTAATAAGTAGTCTTACAAAAGTTTTTCAGCATTTGTTTTCATATAATTAACAATCTAACAGTAGTTTATAAAAATGCGTGAGCCACATTAAATAGGTCGAAGACCTTAAACATCACACTTATCCAAAAAAATATTTTGGAACAAAAGGAAATAAAGAAACAGTACAATTATGTTTAGATTGTCATGCAGATATTCACGACATTTTGCCAAAAGAAAAAAATGAAAAACCTTTTTATAAAGAATTAATTGTAAAGTTTTTAGCAGGCTTATCAATATTGTTAATGTTTTTTGGAATTACAAAAATATTTGATTTATGGTAACAAAAAAAAGACAAATAGGAACTGTTGTGTCCGATACAGGTAAATTAATAATTTGCGACCCCGATTATTTATCAGACTGGATAGATAATAAAGTTGAAAGCAAAAGAGAATATAAAGACACAAAAACAGATAATATTTATGTTTACGGCAAGAATTTTAACAAATATGATGAGATTCTTTTCGATGGAAAAACTGTAAATGAATTAATTCAAGAAAAAAGACTGTTGCGAATACCTTACAAAGAGACTGGTGAGTTTTCAAATAAAGCAATAACGCAGTCAATAATTAACAAAGGTTTTTCGCAATGTAATTTTCAGGATGGTAGAAAAGGTTTAGCTCTTGCAGTTGCAACTTTAATTGGTGATGGCGAATTTCCTGTATTTGCCGAATTTCAGGAAGAACAGGTTTGTAAAATATGGATTGATTTTACAATTAATTCAGACAAGCAAACAGAAAATGAATAACAAAATAGTTGTTATATACTTTCAATGGTTCAATTATTCAATGATACAATGGTACAATATTTTGATTGATAATTGATAACAGTTTTAAAGCCAAACCAACAGTAATTTATTGCCAAGCTTTGTGTGGGTATACTTAGAATGGTTGTGAATTTAACTTTGACAAAGTTTTAAACTTTGTCAAAGTTGGAGTTAAGTAATTTAAAATGTAAGTTTATAACCGTTTATAGTATAACCTAAAACGCCCTTATGCGAGAACAGGTCGAAGACCTTGTAATTCTTTTAATGTTTCTAATACATTTGATTTTATATGAATAAAATGTTTTATACCTGTTTGTTTCAGGCTTTCGATTATTTTTTTCGGATAGCCGGCAACAACAATTATTGCTTCACTTGATAATTGTGTAAATATTTTTTCAGCAATATTTTCATATTCGCTATCAGAGCTACAAATCACCACTATATCTGATTTATTATTCTTGAAACACTCAATTCCTTTTTCGATTGTTTCGAATCCCTGATTATTAATTATTTTATATCCAGCACATGCAAAAAAATTACTTGCAAATGTTGCTCTTGCTTTTCTCATTGCCAAATTGCCGTAGGTAAACATAAATACTTTTGGTGTTTTTGAAAGTTTTTCGGTGCTAAGTCTTAACTTTTCAAATTCTTCTGAAGCTCTATATAATTTAATTGGCTCTGCAATTAAATTAGATTTATCTAACTTTGTATTTATCTTATTATTTACATCTAATTCTACATTTTCATTGATAGTTTCATCAGAATTAGGATATTGATTTGTTCCAAGTAATATTTCTTTTCTTTTGGCTATATTTAAATTTCGTTTAGTTGCTGTTTCTTTAATTTGTTTTTGAATAAAACCCAGTTCGAAGGCTTGCATATATCCGCCTTTGTTTTCAATTGTTTTGAAAAGCTCCCATGCTTTTTCAGCCAGACTGTTTGTCAGATTATCAATATAATAAGAGCCAGCCGAAGGGTCAACTATTTTATTTAAATAAGCTTCTTCTTTTAGTATAAGTTGTTGGTTTCTCGCTATTCTTTCCGAAAATTCATTTGGCTTTGCATACACATAATCAAAAGGTAATATTGTTAGAGAACTTATTCCCCCAATAATTGCTGACATAGCTTCGCTTGTGGTTCTAAGCATATTTACATAGGGGGCGTATGCTGTTTTGTTCCATTGACTTGTAATAGCATGTATGTCTAATTTTGATATTGATTTATCATTTGGTTTATATTGTTCTACAATAGTAGACCAAAGTAATCGAATTGCTCTTAGTTTGGCAATTTCCATAAAATAATTAGAACCTATTCCCAAACTAAATTTTATACGAGTAATAATTTCTTCAACATCAAATCCATTTTCATTAGCTTGAGCAAGATATTCATTAGCCATTGATAAACTAAAAGCAATCTCTTGAGTTATTGATGCTCCTGCATTATTAAAATTATTTCCCGATATATTTATTAGTTTAAATTTAGGGATATTGTTTTTGGCAAAGTCAAATATACTTTGTGCTTTATTCATACCCTCACAAATATCTAAATTATAACATGTTCCTGTTATTGTGATATTACCTAAAGGGTCATAATCTATTGAGCCTTCAATTTTGTTTTTATCAATTTTTTGCTCATTAACTTCATTAATAAATAATGATAAAATTTTAGGTGATAGTTTTCCACAAACCAAGTTTATTTCTATATCAACTAAAGATATATTTTTAAAAAGATTTTTTATTTCCGATTTATTAATTTCTTTAATAAATACAAAAGCTAAAGAAGTAACTCCTTTCATCAGTATATCAAGAGCTTTTTTGTTTGCCTCCTCTATATTGTCTACAATAATATCTTGTCTTATATGCCAATTATTACTGCTGGTTTTGTTTCCTCTTAAATATGGAAAATCTCCAGGAAAAGTATCTAAATAATCAATATTTTTTAAATCTTCGGCTCTATAATATGGTTTAATATTAATACTTTCTATAGTTTTCCAAACTAATTTTTTTTCATAATCTGCTCCTTTCAAATCAGTTATTATTTTTTCTTCCCATTGTTTCGTTTCAATTGGAGGAAATTCTGAAAACAGATTTTCATTATTATTCATAATATATATATTTTAAGGTCTTCGACCTGTTTAATGTGGCTTACACGTTTTTATAAACTATTGTTATATAGTTAATTGTAAAAGAATAATTACCTAAAAACTTTTGTTAGACTACCTAAGAGTTTGTTTTTTATTATATTCTAAAACATCTTTTTTTATACTAACTTAGGTTAAATAATTCACTTTATATTTCACGTAATACTTTTGTTATCAATCAAAAAATATTTATTTTTATACAGTTTCTTTCTTGATTGTTCTATTTGTTTTAAAGTTGCTGATTGGTTGTTGCCATCTAAGGTCTTCGACCTATTTATAGTTGCTTACGCATTAATATAAAAACAACTTAATCAAAAAGTTACGAATAAGTAAATGTCGAAAAACTTTTGTAACAGTACTTATAATCTTAATTTTTGTGGTTGCTGGTGGATCGTCATCATCTTTCTTACAACCATTTAAAAAAATTAAAAGTTTATTTTTAATTACTATTTTGTAAATTTTGCTAAAATTATCTAAATAATTATTGTGCAAAAATAAAAAAAATCTTGTCTTTAATATTTAATGCAATAAATTTTATATTATGTTCTACAACATATAATTACTGAGTGTTAATCATAGATTATAATTTCAAAATCATTTTTCGGCATTGTTTGCGATATTGGTTTATTTACTTTAAATGGTTCAATTATTCAATGATACAATGGTACAATATACTGGCTACACGTATAGTATTGGACATTATTTTATTTTTTGACATGATTTACAGGATTAATTTTTATACTGTTACGAAATACCTGATAAACAAGACTGTCCAACTTCTGACGGGTAGCCCATTAACACACAGGCTTTTTAGTCTGTGTGTTTTGTTCTTATAGCTAAATAAAATTTTTAGAGCTAAGAAATAATTAAATTTGTTATATCTTTGCAGTAAGGAGTTAAAAATTGAAACCAAACTTTTAGCTTTTAGTTTTTAACTTCTTCCCCCCTTTGCAGTATCAAAGGTTTCATTAAGGGGACTCGAATAAATAAAATGCAAATATATTAAATTAGTTTGTTATTTTACAATTCAAAAAAAGTCGCAAAATGGCAAAATAATGACCAAGAATTGTATTTTATTTTTTCGAGTCCCCTTAAGTAGGTCGATATATAAAAATGACACTTTTGTTTTTTATATTATGCTGTTTATAACAGCGTAAACAAAATTGTTTATTGTCCATTATTCATTGTTAATTACTTAGAATGCGTAAGAACATTTAATAAGTCAGTATCTTAAGTACTGTTACAAAAGTTTTTCGACATTTACTTATTCATAACTTACTGATTAAAATGTCTTTATATTAATGCGTAAGCAACTATAAATAGGTCGAAGACCTTACACAAATAATAAACTTAATCATCTAAAAATTTATTTACAAATGAAAAAATTTAAAAAAATTATTTTAGCTTTATCAGTTATTGTATTTCTCCTGCTTTCAATATCATATTTTTATGTTTATAGGCTCAATAACAAAGGATTGCCTGATTATAACAAAAATATTAAACTTGAAGGTATGCAAGAGGAGGTTACAATTTATAGAGATAATCACGGAATACCTCATATATATGCAAAAAATCAAAACGATTTATATATAGCTACCGGTTATATTATGGCTCAGGATAGATTATGGCAAATGGATTTATTGAGAAGAGCAACTATGGGAAGGCTATCCGAAATTTTTGGTAAAGATTTAATCAATGTAGATTATCTTATGAGGTCTTTACAGATTACAGAAAAGTCAAAAATGGTAGTTTCAGAAACAGATGAAAAAATATTGATGGTTTTAAAATCTTTTGCAAAGGGTGTAAATCAATATATTGAAAATAATAAAGATAAACTACCTGTTGAATTTTCAATTTTAGGATACGAACCAGAGAAATGGGAAATCGAACATTCTATAAATTTAGTTGGATATATGGCTTGGGATTTAAGTCTTTCATGGAATTCGGAAATCACTGTGCATGAACTAATAAATAAATTTGGTGAAAACAAGGTAAAAGAAATATTGCCAAACATACCAAACCAAAAGACAGCTGTGTATCCGAATTTTAAATTTGATACAACTGAAGTAGAAATAAAAACAAATTTGGTTTCGCAAACTGAAAAACTTGAAGAGTTGGGCTTGATAATTTTTAATGGAAGTAATAACTGGGCTGTTTCAGGTAAAAAAAGTGTGACAGGTAAACCTATTCTTGCCAATGATATGCATCTTGGATTATCATCTCCAGGAATTTGGTATCAAATGCATCAAGTGATTGAAGGAGAGATGAATGTAACAGGAGTTGCACTCCCTGGTCAGCCTGCTGTAGTTGCTGGTCATAATGATAATATTGCTTGGGGAATGACAAATGTAATGGTTGATAATATGGATTTTTATATTGAAACTATTAATCCTGACAACCCAAATCAATATAAATTTAATGGTACTTGGAAAGACATGATTGTAAAAAAAGAAAAGATAAAAACCAAAGATGGGCAAATAGTTGAAAAAGAAATAAAATTTACTCATAGAGGACCTATTATATCAAATATAAAAAAATTAGAAAATATATCAGTATCAATGAAATGGATGGGCAATGAATATAGCAATGAATTACGTTCCCTTTATTTACTTAATAGAGCAAAAAACTGGGAAGAGTTTAAAAATGCTGTGAAAACATTCAAATCGGTTAGTCAAAATATTGTATATTCTGATATCGAGGGAAATATAGGCTTATATTCATGTGTTGGTATACCAAAACGCAAAGGCAATGCTATAACATTATTACCTGGCGATACTGATGAATATGATTGGAAAGGTACAGTTCCTTTTGATTCGCTACCACATAGTTATAATCCAGAATGTGGGTATGTTTCGTCTGCAAATAACAAAACTGCGCCTGATGATTATCCATATTATATTAGCAATTGGTATATTTTACCATATCGTATTGATAGAATCCGAGAAATGCTTAATTCTAAAGAAAAATTATCAATCGACGATTATAAAGAAATGCTAAAAGACCATAAATCTAAATTAGTTGAACGAATATTACCAACTGTTTTAGCGGAAATGAAAAAGATTAAAGATTTAAATGCAATAGAAAAAGAATCATTGAGTATTTTAGAAAACTGGGATGGTATACTTTCAAAAGAGAGTGTTGCTGCCAGTATTTTTGAACAATTTTACTCTGTATTATTAGAAGATTTATTAAAAGATGAAATGAAACCCAAACTTTATAATAAATTTATATCTAATGGAATAATGGTTAGAAATGCAATAAAAAATATTGTATTAAACCCAAAATCAGAATGGTGCGATGATGTTAATACTGATAAAAAAGAACAATTTTATGATATTGTTGAAAAAAGTTTTAAAAAAACTGTTAGCATTCTTAAAAATAAAATATCAAATAAACCTAATGATTGGAATTGGGGTAAAATTCATACTTTAACATTAGAACACCCTTTAGGAAAAGTTAAAATGCTTGATTTCTTGTTTGGTTTTAATAAAGGACCTTATGCTGTTGGAGGAAGTAATCATACTGTAAGTCCTTATGCCTATAAGTATAAAAATTTATTTGATGTTATGCATGGTGCATCGCATAGACATATTTATTCATTAGAAAACTGGGATAATTCATTGAGTATTATTCCAACTGGAGTTTCGGGAATGCCTGCAAGTGATTATTATTGCGACCAAACAAAAATGTATATTAATAATGAATATCATAACGATTTTGTAAGTAAGGAATTAATAATTAAAAATGCTAAATATAAAATGGTTATAAACTAAGGAGTTGAGTTTTAAATACTGTAAATTTATAAATCAACTTCTGAAGATAATATAATTCTCCACGTAAAGTTGGAACGTTTACTGCGCTTGGCTGGTGTTTTCACCTGCCAATGACCAGTTGTTCTCTTACTATCAGGTGGAAACACCTGATAAATATAACTTGATAATAGACAGCCTAATTTAACTTTATGCGAGTAGACTAATTCTATATAGAGAAATTTGATGGAAAAATAATTTACTGACAAAAGAATTTGGATATAACAAAACTAAATATCAACATTAATGAATTACAGCTTTAAAATACTGTTTGACAACTATTTGATACAATACAAAAAACTTTTATCAGACAAACCAGATATATTATTACAAAAAATGCAGAAGAAAAAAATCCAAGTTGATTATTTTCAATTCTACAATTCGGTTTCATCTGTATATTCTTCTAAAATTGAAGGCGAAGATATTGATTTTGATAGTTTTTTCAAGCATAAATTTATGAATATAAAATTCAACCCTGATTACACAAAAAAAGCAGATGATTTGTATTCAGCTTATGAATTTATTTTTAACAATAAACTTTCTGGTAAAAATATTGTAAATATTCATAAGATCATTAGTAACAACCTTTTACCAAAAGACCAACAAGGATTTATCAGAAATAATCCGATGTTTGTTTTAAATAATAATGATGAAATTGAATATGTTGCAGCAGAACCTTCGATTGTAAAAACAGAATTAGACAAGTTATTTAAAGATATTGACTTTTTACTGAAATCAGAACTGGATAGCTATGAAATATTTTATTTTGCTTCGCTAATTCACCTTGTATTCGTTAAAATTCATCCATTTCAAGATGGAAACGGAAGAACTGCAAGATTAATTGAAAAATGGTTTTTAAAAGAAAAATTAGGAAAAGTAGCAATTAATATTCCATCAGAAAAAAATTATTACAATAATTTGAAAGATTATTACAATAACATAAAAAAGATTGGATTAGAATATGAAGAATTGAATTATGATAATTGCATTGACTTTTTGTTAATGCTATACTGTAAACGGTTCTAAACTTACATTTTAAATTACCTAACTACAACTTTGACAAAGTTTAAAACTTTGTCAAAGTTAAATTTACAACCGTTCTAAGTATAGCTAATTCGATGAAAGAAAAAAAGATTAAACACCGATTTTCACAGGTCGTTTAACAAATCATAATTTAAGGTCTTCGACCTATTTAATGTGACTTACGCATTTTTACAAACTATTAGTTATATATTAATTATAAAAAAACAAATGCCGAAGAACTTTTGTAAAACTACTTATACAATGAAAACCATAGAATTAAAAAAAGAAAATACCAACAAGAAGAGATTAATTTTGTTTATTTTTGTTAGCATATTGATTGGTTTTGGTGGATACTTAGCAATGAAAATTGTTAAAACCAAAATAAACAAAAAAACAGAAACCAAAACAAGAGTACACGGAAATGATAATCGAAATTGCCGTTTGCATATTGTGTATGAGATTTATGCAAAAGACAGTTGGGGTGCAAAACGAATTTTGAAATATGGAATATCAAGTCAATGCGATTTTATTACTAAAGACGGCAATCCGAGACCTGAATATCAGATACCAAAAATGCAACAAAAAAAGGATTATAAAAACTCAAAAGTATGGTATCAAATATTACATAGAAATATTCCTGACAGAAAAGCTGCAAAAGAAATTGAGCAGAATTTGGTGAATGAATATTATTTACAAAATGGACGAAGACCTCCAGAGCAACTTCGTCCAATACCAGAATTTTTAAATTACTAAAATATGAATTCAAAACTTTATACAGAGGTAGTTAGTCATTTTTATTGTACAATTGATATTGAAAAGAAAAAAAAGTTCAATATCGGAGCAAATGCAATTTCATCTCTCTTTGACAGGTGTTTAAATAAACAATATAAGGGATTAGTAAAAATATTAATCGAATTGACTGATAAAAATATATATTATACTTTTGATAAACCTAGTAAAGTGTCTCCATTTTGTCACATTGTTCAATCGTTTAATTTTTCCTATTATTTTGCTCAAAATAAACTCGAAAGACGGAAAATTATTCTCGAAACATTGTATGACTCCATAAAAAAAATGTGTCAGCAACTCAATTATGATTTAGAACCATTTACTAAAGCATACCAAAAAGTAAAAGAACTAAATTATATAAACAAATACATACATGGAAAAATGATATTTGCAAAAAATCGCAAACATAAAGCAGGAATAGAAATTGAAGTAAACGAAGATGTTGCCACAATCTCAACACTTTTTACCGACAAAAACAACAAACCTCTACTAAAGCTTGGTTTACTGAAAACCTTACCACATTATATGTTTATTTACAGGATAATACACAAAGGAAAATGGATTTCAACAAGCGAGTATCAAGTGTCTGACCGTAGTGGACAAATAAATTTTGTTGCAAAACTTTCGGGTGATTCTACATTAATTTTAAATCCCAAAAATAGTACTGAAAAAGAATTATATAATATTTTAAATAAATATAACACTTCGAGCCTTTCTACTTTTGCTTACGACTAAATCAAGGTCTTCGACCTATTTAATGTTGCTTACGCAAGATATATAATAAACGCTATTTCAAAAAGTAAGCTCTATACTAAATAGGTAAAAACTTTTGTATGGGTGCTTAGTGGTCAATTTGTAAGAATACATAAGCCATATTAAATAGGTCGAAGACCTTACACGTGTTATTATTAATTTTGCATATTTACTTAATAATTTATATTATTGTAATTCATTTGATGTTACCTATCAGTAGCTTAAAATATGGAACCTGTATTACTTATGATAACATCACTACCAACAATTGTTGAATTAATAACAGCAAGTGTTTTGGTAGTTGCAGGAGTGTACAATGTGTTAAACAGAACCTATATTACATATATTCTCACAAATCCGCTAACTGGACAAGTTTACATTGGCAGAACAAGTGGCTTTAGCGAAGCTCTTCAAATAGTTAAACGAAGATTGTATAATCATAAATATTACAAAAATGGTTTTACTGAGTTTGAAATTGATAGAGCAGCACATGGTTTGAGGGCAAAATTTGCTATACGAGGAAGAGAACAGCAATTGATTGATTACTACGGTGGTATTGGTCATCCAAAGGTAGCTAACAAACGAAGAGGGGTTGCAAGAGCAAACATTTCAGGGAGATTCTATTATAATGTGTCAAATGAATTTTTTGAAAAACTTACAGCTTATAGTGGAATATTCAAGTCAAAATAAAGGACACTCCTAAACAAAATTAAAACAGTCTAAAGCTGGTCTTATAAAAATACGTGCAAAAATAGCTTATTTAAGTTTTTTATTAGTTCC
>JAOZVK010000102.1 GCA_029938185.1 Bacteroidales bacterium
CAAACCAATAGATTTAAGAAATACAAATGTGTAAAAACTTTTGTATTGGTACTTAATAATGTCATTTACATCTTCAGCATTTTTAACATATTTTAGAAACAAAACCATATAATTTGCTATATATTTTTAACCAAATTTCTTCAATATCTATACTTTCGATTTCATTCATAATTAATATAAATTTAGATTGATTTTATATCATGTTGTTTATCAGGCACAAGCAAGTTTTTAATTATTCACTTATTTATAAAAAGGTCTAAGACCTATTTTTTTAGTACAATCCTAAAAGTAGTACCTTTGTTAAGTTCCGAACTTTTTACATAAATTTTACCAGAATGATAAAACTCAATAATTCGTTTAACCAATGAAAGCCCCAAACCCCAACCACGTTTTTTTGTAGTATATCCAGGCTTAAAAACAGTTTTAAATTTTGATTTTGCAACACCTTTTCCTGAGTCCCTAATATCTATATATATATATTTATTGTATTCGGTTAAGTTTATAGAAATTTGACCATTTCCGCTCATTGCATCAACAGCATTTTTCCATAAATTCTCTATAACCCATTCAAAAAGCGATGCACTTAAAGGAACTAATATTTCAGCTTTGGGGTCAAAATTTTGTATATATTTTACTTTACTTGATGTTCTTGTTTTAAGGTATGCAACTGAGCTCAGCAAAATTAATGAAATATTTGTTTTATGTAATACAGGAGTTGAACCGATTTTAGAAAATCTTTCGGTAACAGTTTCCAAGCGTTTAACATCTTTTTCCACTTCTTTAACCATATTATCTTCATTGTCCTGTAATTTAAGAAGTTCTACCCATGCAAGCAATGATGATATTGGCGTTCCCAACTGGTGGGCAGTTTCTTTTGACATTCCAACCCAAACTCTATTTTGTTGAGCTTTTTTTGATGAATCAAAAGCAAAATACGATATTATTATAAAAAACATTATTACACCTATTTGAAATATTGGATAGTATATCAACTGAGTCAATAATGCCGAATCCTTATAATAAATATACTGTTTATATTTTTCCGAAAAATTAAGAACAATTGGTTCATGTTGGCTCTTCATTATTTCAATTTGATTTTTAAGATACACAGTATCTTTATTTTTTTCAGGATCAAGGTTAATATGTGCCAATATGTTACCATTTTCATCGGCATGAATAACTGGAATAGTTTTATTTTCTTGAAGTATTTTAATTAAAATCAAACTTATCTGTCCGTCATACTCTACTTCTTCAATTTCTTTTTCGGCTTCAGCCCATAATTCAATTTTTTTCCTTTCTTCCTCTGACAACCTACTTGTCAAATAATTAGTATAGTATGTTGATGATAAACCTAACAATACTGCAATTATGATTATCGAAAATTGCCATTTATGTTTTAATGATAATATTTGCATTTATTTTATTCTTAAAATAATAATTTGTACGTACCTAAGGTCTTCGACCTATTTATAGTTGCTTACGCATTAGTACAAGGACAAATTAATCAGCAAGTTATGAATAGTTAAATGTCGAAAAACTTTTGTAACAGTACTTAATTATAGCGAAACTACAAACAAAACTCCAAAATTAATATAAAAAGAACTAAAAATACTCATTATGTTTAATAAAATATAATATATAAATGTTTAATTTTTATATTTTAAAAAAAATACATAATTAAGAAAATAAATATGTATGATTTTGTACTCTAAACATAAAATTTCAAAAACATTATAATTATCTAATAATATGACATATATAACATATGTTTTTGTTAAATATAAAAATACATGCTTTGAAACACGCCATATTGTTTTTTTTTTATTATATAAATTTAATAAAAAACTAAAAAAATACTACATTTGTAGCCGAATATAATATTTACTACATAAAAAAAGAGAATAGATGTCAGAAATTACAGGTGAAATACTACAAGTTATAGGTCCGGTGATAGATGTTAGTTTTGAGAAATCAGGAACCGAACTACCTAATATTTATGATGCATTAGAAATAAAGCGAGATGATGGTGAAATCCTAATTTTAGAATGTCAACAACATATAGGTGAAGATACCATAAGAGCAATTGCAATGGATTCTACTGACGGACTACGTCGAGGAATGAAAGTTGTATCGACAGGCTCGCCAATAAAAATGCCAATAGGTAACGAAGTTAAAGGTAGATTAATGAATGTTATTGGCGATACAATTGATGGTATTGGTCAACTAGATAAAACTGATGGCTACTCCATTCATAGAGAGCCACCATTGTTTAAAGACTTATCAACCGAATCGGAGGTTTTGTTTACAGGTATCAAAGTTATAGATCTTATAGAACCTTATTCAAAAGGTGGAAAAATTGGTCTTTTTGGTGGTGCAGGAGTAGGTAAAACAGTAATAATCATGGAGCTTATTAACAATATTGCAAAAGCATATTCAGGATTATCAGTGTTTGGTGGAGTAGGAGAAAGAACTCGCGAAGGTAACGATTTATTGCGAGAAATGCTCGAATCAGGTGTAATGACATATGGCGAAGAATTTCTTAAAGATATGGAAGCCGGAGGTTGGGATCTTTCCAAAGTAGATAAAAATGCAATTAAAGATTCAAAAGTTTCTATGGTATTTGGTCAAATGAACGAACCACCTGGAGCACGTGCAAGAGTTGCTTTATCTGGTTTATCAATTGCTGAATATTTTAGAGATGGCGACAAAAAAGGTAAAGGTAATGATATATTATTTTTTATTGATAATATATTTAGATTTACTCAAGCTGGTTCCGAAGTATCTGCACTATTGGGAAGAATGCCATCTGCTGTTGGATATCAACCAACTTTGGCAACCGAGATGGGTGTTATGCAAGAAAGAATTACTTCAACAAAAACAGGTTCAATAACATCTGTACAAGCAGTATATGTACCTGCTGATGATTTAACTGACCCCGCTCCAGCAACAACATTTGCTCACCTTGATGCAACTACCGTACTAAATCGTAAAATTGCAGAACTTGGTATATATCCTGCTGTTGACCCATTAGATTCAACTTCAAGAATTTTGACCGAAGAAATTGTAGGAAAAGAGCATTATGATACAGCTCAAAAAGTAATCGAAATACTTCAAAGATATAAAGAATTACAAGATATTATTGCAATTTTGGGTATGGACGAATTGTCAGAAGAAGACAAACTTATAGTACATCGTGCACGTAGAGTTCAACGATTTTTATCTCAACCATTTCATGTAGCCGAGCAATTTACAGGATTACAAGGAGTATTAGTACCTATTGAGGATACAATCAAAGGTTTCAATATGATTATGGACGGTGAAGTTGATGAATATCCCGAAGCTGCATTTAACCTTGTTGGTACAATTGAAGATGCTATTGAAAAAGGAAAGAAAATGCTTGAAGATGCTAAAAAATAAGGCTTCTATAGCCTCTTTTTTGCTTACATGAAAATTATTTAATATTTGATTTTCAATTAATTAAATAATAACACAAAAGTTTTCACCTATTTTATACTATTTTTTTTTTTGGAATACAAATTAGCATATCATTTTGAAAGTAATATTAAATAGCTTGAAGACTTTAAATAAATTTTTAGACAAAAAAAATGCATTTAGATATAGTAACACCAGATAAGCCAATCTATTCCGGAGATATAAAACTAATTCAATTACCAGGTAGCGAAGGTTCTTTTGAGATATTAAAAAAACATGCTGCTTTAATATCTACGCTTGAAGAAGGTAAAATAAAGGTAATTACAACTAAAGGAGAAGAACTGTTTTTTGATATTAGAAGTGGAGTAGTTGAAGTATTAAATGATAAAGTTATTGTTTTAGCAGGAACAATTTAATTTTTTCTAATAGTTTTGTATTATTACTTTCGAGTAATTTTTTAGTTAAAAAAAATAAAATATTAGAATATATTTTGCTATTTAAATTTATATTATTTAAATTTGCAGCTCATAATTTAGAATTACAGGAGAGGTGGGAGAGTGGCTTAATCCACCAGTTTGCTAAACTGACGTACCTATAGTTGGTACCGGGGGTTCGAATCCCCCCCTCTCCGCAAGTATATATAAACTGATTTACTGAATATTGTAAATCAGTTTTTTTTATAAATTATAAGCCTTTAGGCATTTAATCACTTGCTAATTTAGTTTCAGAACTCACAAAAACAGTTCTTTTTTTTAAAAACAATCGCAAGTAAGCTCTTCGACCTATTTATAGTTGCTTACGCATTAGTATAATGGCAATTTAATCAGTAAGTTAAGAATAGGTAAATGTCAAAAAACTTTTGTAACAGTACTTACATCTTATATTCGATATAAATCTTTCATTTTAATTTACCATTATTTTTGTTCAATTTGACGCTTTTTGTGAGTTCTGAGTCTATGAAAAATACAAAAAAACTCCCGCAAAAATATTTACGGGAGTCTCCATTTTATCTGAAAAAGCTATTTCTAATAAGTTGCTCTCCAGCAGTGCTACATCAATTTTGCTTAACAAATGCAAAAATGAAAATAAATTTGTTTATACTCTAAACGGTTATAGTTTTAACTTTAACAAACTGTTATCAATTATTAATCAAAATATTGTACCATTGTATCATTGAATAATTGTACTATTTAAAGTATAAATGACATTTATCTTACTAAATACAAAAGGAAGCTAATTCATTGAGTTTTTATTTTTTTTCAGGTGGTAACATTACCTTATCAATAACATGCACAACACCATTAGAACATTGTATTGTTCCAAGTATCTTAGCACCAGCAATATAAACATCTTTTCCTTTTATTTCAACATCAACATAATGTCCAGTTGCTTGATACAATTTCATACCATTTTTAAATAACTTCCCGTAATACTTTCCAGGTGATGCATGAAAACGAACAATACGTGCTAATTGTTTTTTGTTTTCAGGTTTTAATAAAGTTTCAAGAGTACCTTTGGGTAGAGCATCAAAAGCTGCATTTGTGGGAGCAAAAACAGTAATAGGACCAGCATTAACAAGAATATCAACTATCCCAGCAGCCTTACATGCTGTTACAAGGGTAGTATGGTCTTTTGAACCAACAGCCACTTGGAGGATGTTTTTTTGAGAATCAGCATCAGTTATTCCACTTTGTCCGTTTGCTTTTGCAAAAGCTGCATCTTCTGTGTTCATATCACTATTACTTGTGCTATCATCTTGTGTTTTCGTTTCGCTTGAACAAGAAACAAACATGAATATTGCTACAATCAGTACTGACAATAATGAATATACATTTTTCATTTGAATAAAATTTAGTTAATAATATTAAATATACCACAAAGTTACATAATTAATCTATAATAATGAAATATACTAATTATGTGTATAGCCCAAAATTAGGTTTTCCAAAATATTGTTTTGAGAATTGTTAAATATAAACTGAAATTAAAATAACTGCATAAATATGGTATTAAAAATTTGTTTTCTATTTGTATAACATAATATCAAAAAACATTTTTTATATTTTTACAATATCAATATTGTTGTATATCAATTTATTTATTGTTGTATATCTTTTGAAAATATGTTGTACAATATTTATAAAATTAATTTAAAAAAAGCAATAAATTATCTTATATATTTTTTTACTTTTGCTAGAATCTTAAGCATATTTTAATCTTTAAAACATAAAATAAATGAATATAATAAAATTTACTATTATCACATCAATCATTCTGTCTTTATTTTCCTGTTCTAATTCAGAAAATAATTCAGCAGATAAAGATACTAAAGAAAATGAAACAATAAAGCAAGAAAAAATATCGGAAGAGGGAATTGGTCCCTATGTTGGTGTTAAAATTGAAGGTTTGGACAAAATTGATGAAGAGATGGCAAGTAAAGGACTCGAAATTTTTAAGCTGAAATGTAGTGCATGTCACAAAATGAGTGGAAAACGATATGTAGGACCATCAATAACAAATATTACAAAAGCAAGAAACCCTAATTGGATAATGAATATGTTGATGAATCCTATTGAAATGACAAAGAAAGATCCAATTGCAAAAAGTCTGTTTAGGGCTTACAATGGAACTCAAATGACTTCTGTAAATATGACAAATGATGATGCACGAGCAGTGTTTGAATTTTTGAGAAAAAATGATGCTGGTAAATAAGGAAATGACGAATTATAAATTACGAATTGGTTTACACCTAATATAAGTATCTTTCAAAAAATAAATCGGAAAGTTATTTTTTAACGATTCCTAAACATATTTTTTTTATTAATTAACTAAATTTTATATCATGAAGAAGAGAATATATATAATTGCAGGAATAATTGCAGTATTAATTTTAGTAACCTACATTGGTTGCAATCACAATAAAGGAAACGGAAAAACAAGCATTACTGAAGGTTCATCGGTTCAAGCTTATGTAAAACCTGGTGAACATGATGAATTTTACGGTTTCTTTTCGGGTGGTTTTAGTGGACAAGTCTCTGTTGTTGGCTTACCCTCTGGAAGATTATTTAAAGTAATTCCAGTATTTTCAGTTGATGCCGAAAAAGGTTACGGTTTCAATGAAGAAACAAAACCATTGTTACAAACAACTTTTGGATTTTTGCCATGGGGCGATACACATCATCCAGAACTATCTCAAACAGATGGGCAACCAGACGGACGTTGGCTTTTTATTAATGAAAACAATACACCTCGTGTAGCAAGAATTGATTTAACAACTTTTGAAACTGTTGAAATTATTCAATTACCAAATAGTGGAGGAAATCATGCTTCACCTTTTACTACACCAAATACTGATTATGTAGTTGCAGCTTCTCGATTTAGTGTACCTGTTCCTCAAAAAGATGTAGCAATTAACACTTATAAAGAAAACTTCAAAGGTGTATTAAGTTTCATAAAAGTAGATAAAACTACTGGGAATATGGATATTGCGTTCCAAATTTTAATGCCTGGATTTGACTATGATTTAGCACATTCAGGTAAAGGTGTTTCAGATGGTTGGATGTTTTTCTCATCTTATAATACAGAACAGGCGCATACGATGTTAGAAATAACTGCTTCTCAAAAAGATAAAGATTTTATTGCAGCAGTTGATTGGAAACTTGCCGAAAAGTATCTTGCCGAAGGAAAAGCAAAAGATTTTCCAGTTGAATATTTCGATAACGAATATAATGAAGAAACTCAAATGGCAACTGCAAATAAAAGAAATTCTGTTAAAATTTTAATACCTTCGGAATGTCCGGGTTTAGTATATTATATGCCAACTCCGAAATCTCCTCACGGAATTGATGTTGATCCATCAGGAAAATACATTATAGGAAATGGTAAACTTTCGGCTGATGTTTCTGTTTTTGCTTTCGATAAAGTTAAAAAAGCAATTGATAACAAAAGTTTTGTAACTACAATTGATGGAATTCCTGTCCTAAAATATGATGAAATTCTTGCAGGTGTAGTACCATTTGCCGATGCAAACGCTCTTGGACCTTTACATACAGAATTTGATGGAAAAGGTAATGCTTACACAACTTTCTTTATATCATCGGAAGTTATAAAGTGGGATATTGAAAAAAGAATAATTCTTGACAGAGTTCCAACTTATTATGCTGTAGGTCATTTGATGATTCCAGGTGGAGACTCCGAAAAACCATGGGGAAAATATATGGTGGCTATGAATAAAATGTCTAAAGACAGATTTTTACCAACAGGACCAGAACTATGCCATACAGCACAATTGTTTGATATTAGCGGCAATAAAATGAAACTATTATTAGACTTCCCAACTATTGGAGAGCCTCATTATGCACAAGGAATTCCTGCTGACAAAATTAAACCGAACTCAAAAAGAATGTACAAACTTGAAGATAACCATCATCCTCATGTAACAAAAACTGAAGAGGAAACAAAAGTGGTACGCGAAGGAAACGAAGTACATGTATATATGACTGCAATACGAAGCCATTTTGCACCCGATAATATCGAAGGTATAAATGTTGGTGATAAAGTATATTTTCATGTAACAAACTTGGAACAAGACTGGGATATTCCTCATGGATTTGCAATGATGGGAATGCAAAACGGTGAATTACTTATCATGCCAGGACAAACAGAAACAATAGTTTGGTATCCGACACAAGAGGGTGTTTTACCATTTTATTGTACTGATTTTTGTTCAGCACTTCATCAAGAAATGCAAGGTTACATACGAATTTCTGCTAAAGGTTCAAAAACACCACTTAAATGGAGTGTTGGCGAAGAAGAATAAATTATATTACTAATTAATAAGGTCTTCGACTTATTTAATGTGGCTTATGCATTCTTACAAACAGTTATCATATAGTTAATTGTGAAAAAGAATATCAAAAAATTTTGTTAAACTACTTGGTATGCATATAGCTGTATTAAATAAGTAAATGATCTTACTATAAAATTAGGAGGTGTATAATAATGATTTTCTTATTATACACCTTAATTTATTTTATTTTCTTTCTTAAATTTGGCATGTACTTTATTAGCCTGAATAATTCACAAATTTTCTATTCCGATGCGTAACTGTCTGTATATTTGAACGTCCTCAATTTATAAATAATTGAAATAGTTCACTATTACAATTATTTAGAAATCTGCGGTTGTTCAAATCTATCAGACATTTACGCATCTCATAACCAAAATTTATGAATTAATCAGGTTAGGTTAATGTAAGGTTTATATTAAACATAGGGAATTACGAATTATAAATTACGAATTGCTTGACACCTATATATAAGTATCTTACAAAAAACAAATCGGAAAGTTATTTTTTAACGATTCCATACTATTAAATTTTTTATATGCTGATTTATTTATATTTTTGTAGCAATTATCAGTTTATTTATTGTTGTATATCAATTTAAAAACAAAAATCATGGATAAAAAATCTCGAATTTTAATTCTGACTGCTTCATTGCTGTTAATAGGAATATACTTTACTCCCTTATGGATGATAAGTCTCGAAGCACCACAATATCCAGAAGGTTTATATCTATATATAGGCGTTGATGAAATTTATGGTTCTGAAGATGCTACAATTCAAAACTTTAATCTTTTGAATCATTATATAGGAATGAAAGATATTGAACCTGATGCAATTCCTGAGTTAAAGTTTATGCCATATATTGTTGCTTTTTTTATCGCTTTCGGACTATTAATATTTTTGCTTAAAAAACCGAAATTAATTTATGTATGGGTGATACTTATAATTATTACAGGTATTGCTGGACTAGTTGATTTTTATTTATGGGAATATGATTATGGTCATAATTTATCGGACAAAGCAGCAATAAAATTAAAAGGAATGACATATCAGCCTCCTATGTTTGGTACAAAACAGCTATTAAATTTTGTAGCGGGTGCTTGGCCTCAAGCTGGAGCATATTTTTTTGGCTTTTCTGTTTTATCAGGTATAGCCGCTTCTTTTTTTCAATTTAAATCTAATAAAAATAAAAACAATGAAAAAGCAATTTCTTAATTATTTACTATTATTTATTTCGACAATTTTTATAATAAATTCATGTAGCGAACCAACAGCAAGAGACATTGAATACAATCAAGACCAATGTAATTTGTGCCAAATGAAAGTAACAGACCAACGCTATGGTGCAGAGCTTATTACTAAGAAAGGAAAGCTGTATTTTTATGATTCGGTTGAGTGTCTTGGAAATGAGATAAATAAAGAAAGTTTTAAAAGTGAAGATATTCATTCACTTTGGGTTACTGATTATACAGCTCCAAAAAAATTAATTGATGCAAAAAAAAGTTATTATTTGCACAGCGAAAAGATGCCAAGCCCGATGGGAATGTTTCTAACAGCATTTGCTGATAAAGCAACAGCCGAAAAATTTCAACAAAAAAACGGAGGAGAACTTATGAACTGGACTGAACTACTGGAATATTTAAAGAATAATAAAATGATGATGTAAGGTCTTCGACCTATTTGTAGTTGCTTACGCATTCGTACAAAGACAATCTAATAAAGAAGTTATGAATAAATAAATGTCGAAAAATATTTGTAACAGTACTTATATAGTATCTTACAAAAAATAAATCGGAAAGTTTTTTTTTAACGGCTTCTTTGTATTATTTAGATAAGATTAACAGGATTTACATGTTTAAAATATCCTGTTAATCATGTCAAATTATTACATTTATAAACTTAATCAATTTATGCATTAATACACTACAGCATGTTACAACCATTATACATTTAAATATTTTTATACATGAAAAAAATTCTATTCATTATAAGTTTATTGTTTTTGATACACAATTTACAAGCAAAAACAATAACAGTAAGCGAAAACGGCAAAATACGTACAATTGCAGGTGCTATCAAGATTGCGAATAATAATGACACCATTTTAATTAAAAAAGGAACTTATTATGAAACCGATATCATTGTAGACAAATCAATAACAATAATAGGAGAAAATTATCCAATTGTTGATGGAAAATTAAATGGAGAAATTTTTACTATTGTAGCAGATAGTGTAACAATCAAAGGTATGCAAATTCAAAATACTGGAGTGAGTTATATTAAAGATATTGCTGGAATATATCTGAAAAAATGTAAAAATGTAAACGTTATTAATAACAGATTGTATAATACACTTTTTGCAATTTATCTTGAAAACAGTGCCGATTGTCTCATAAAAGGAAATACAGTAAAAGGAACTCCCACACATGAAGCCGCAACAGGAAATGCAATTCATCTATGGTATTGTAAAAGGATAACTATTGAAGCAAATAATCTACAAGGACACAGAGACGGAATTTATCTTGAATTTGTTGAGAACAGCCGAATTTCAAAAAATAATAGTGAAGCAAATTTGAGATACGGATTACATTTTATGTTCTCGAATCATGATGAATATTTTGATAATGTTTTCAAAGGAAACGGTACTGGAGTTGCAGTTATGTATTCAAAACATATAAAAATGTATAATAATACTTTTTATAACAACTGGGCATCAAGAGCTTATGGGATATTAATAAAAGAAATATACGACAGCGAACTTATAAATAATGTGTTTGAAAATAATACAATTGCTGTGTTTGTTGATGGTTCAAACAGAATTTTATTTAAAAACAATGTATTCAGACAAAACGGTTGGGCAGTAAAAATACTCGGAAACTGTGAAAATAATGTTTTTACCGAAAACAATTTTATATCTAACAGTTTTGATGTACTTACAAACTCAAAATCAAATTTTGAAAACAAGTTTGAGAAAAATTATTGGAGTGCATACAACGGATACGATTTGAACAAAGATAAAATAGGCGATGTTCCATATCATCCAGTAAGTTTGTTTTCACATATTGTTGAAACAAATCCAACGGCAATAATACTACTAAGAAGTTTATTCGTTTATTTATTGGACATTGCAGAAAAAATCACTCCAGTACTTTCACCAGCATCAATGAGTGATGAAAAACCCTTATTAAAAAAAGCAGAATGGTAAAAATAGCGGATTTGAAAAAATCTTTTGGAAAGAATGAAGTTTTAAAAGGAATTTCATATGATATTAAGGAGGGGAAAATAACTACAATTTTGGGTCCGAACGGTTCTGGAAAAACAACTCTCATTAAATCAGTTCTCGGTTTGGTTATTCCCGATTCTGGAAAGATTATTATTAATGAAAATGAAATAAAAAACAAATTCGATTACAGAAAACAAATAGGATATATGCCCCAAATTGCAAGATTTCCTGAAAATCTGAAAGTAAAAGAACTTTTTTCGATGATTAAAAACCTACGCAACCAACAAGCAAACGAAGATTATTATATTGAATTATTTGAGTTGCAGGAATTTATAAAAAGACCATTGAGGTATTTATCTGGAGGAACACGACAAAAAGTAAATGCAGCCTGTGCAATGATGTTTGATGCTCCTATTTTGGTTTTTGATGAACCTACTGTTGGTTTAGACCCATTAACGCTTGTTAATTTCAAAAAACATATTAGAGCCGAATTAAAAAAGAATAAAACAATAATACTTACAACGCATATTATAAGCCTTGTAGAAGAACTTGCAGATGAAATTGTTTTTCTACTCGAAGGGAAAATATTTTTCAAAGGTTCTGTTCAACAACTTAAAAGTCAAGAGCAAGAAAATAATCTGGAAAATGCAATCGCAAATATTTTAATACGAAAAAAAAATAAATAATGTTAAAAATTTTAAACTATACGTTTTCAGACCATTTAAGAAGTCGTTGGATAATAATTTATACACTTTTTTTTCTTTTATCAACAGCTTCTATTCTGCAATTTTCTACCGATTTAGGAAAAGGAATTGTAAGTTTGATGAATATAATTTTAGGTATTATTCCCTTAGTAAGCATTATTTTCGGTTCGGTGTATTATTATAATTCAAGAGAATTTATCGAACTTTTACTTACGCAACCTATCAAAAGACAGTCTGTATTTCTTGGCAAATTTTTAGGAACTTCTTTATCATTATCAATAAGTTTTTTGGTAGGAACAGGTCTACCGTTTTTATATTTCGGAATACAGGTTTCAACAGAGGTTTCAAATTTTATTACATTGTTAATCAGTGGAACTTTTCTGACCTTTATATTTACAGCATTATCATTTCTTGTTTCTGTGAGTTTTGAGGAAAAAATTAGAGGATTTAGTGTTTCAATATTTGTTTGGCTTTACACTGCAATAATTTACGATGGAATATTTTTATTTATAATGTCATATTTCAATGATTATCCTTTGGAAAAAGTAGCAATTGTTTTGAGTATGCTGAATCCCATTGACTTAATTCGAATATTTATTTTATTAAAATTAGATATTGCTGCATTATTAGGTTACACTGGTGCTGTTTTTAATCAATTTTTTGGTACAAATACTGGAATATTTATTTCACTATTTATCGTATTGCTCTGGGTAATTGTTCCAGTTCTGTCTTTTTTAAGGATTGCGAAAAAGCGTGATTTTTAAATTTCATGAAATTAAATACTTTATTTTACCAATATATTACATATCAAGGTCTTCGACCTATTTATAGTTGCTTACGCATTAATACAAAAGCAATTTAATCAAGATGTTATGAAAAAATAAATGTTGAAAAACTTTTGTAACAGTACTTAATAATTGTAATTTGAAATAATTATTTGTTATTGATTTTTGTATTTCTAAAAAAAAGTTGTAACTTAATGTTATTATGGAAATGACGAATTGCTTTACACCTAAATATAAGTATCTTACAAAAAACAAATCGGAAAGTTATTTTTTAACGATTCCTATAGTAAATC
>JAOZVK010000103.1 GCA_029938185.1 Bacteroidales bacterium
AACAATATTATTAGTTCTAATTTTATTCTTTTTTTATTGTGTTGCTTTTGCCCTTCAGGGCGTTTTTGCTTACGAATGCATTTACACATAGGGCGTTGCCCCATGTTAATGCTTATGCCCTTTCAGGGCAAAAAAAAACTAATAACGAAATAAAAAAACATTTTAGGAACTAATAAAAAACTGTAATAAGCTATTTTTGTTCGTATTTTTATAAGCCCAAGCATGACCTATAAAATTGTTGATTTTATGGACACACACTAATTAGTTGTAATTCAAAAATAAGCTCTAAACAATATAGATATTTTTTTTGTTTGGCTGCTTATTTAAATAATTTGGCACAATATATTTGCAAAAGTATATTAAAATTTATTAAAGTCCTATGTTAATGCTAAAAAATTAAAATAAACTCATTGCCAAATACACAAATATAGGCGTGATCTGTTTGATTTTAGATGTTACCCAGTGCCGTAAGGCATTTGAGCAAGTCTCAACATATTCAAATAGTATGCGTAAGCAAGATTAAACAGGTCGAAGACCTACTTAGTTAACTTTGATAAATTGATTTGTAAAATATTCAGGTGACAAGTTTTCTCCTGTTGATTTTTTAATCATTTTGTTCCAGCTTTGTTTGGCACCTTGCTTAAATACGTTATTAATTAAATATTCACCTATTTTTTTGTTTCCAATACATTTTGTTTCGCACGAGCCATCGCCACCTAAAACATTTGTAATAATATGAAATTGTAATTGAGATGCAAATAATTCGCCTAACATATAATTATGATATGTACATGGCATTGTTATTATATGAGTTTTTGCAGCCCAATCTGCTTGATTTCTATTTTCAGGTTTATTAAGTAATTGGTAATTTTCGATCAGTTTCCACCAAAGTTCGTTTAAATCTTGCTCGGGGTCTTCATATAACTCTTTTTCAAATCTATACATAACTTGCGCCCATCGACTAAAAACAAATTTATCTAAACGTAGTTGTTTTCGACTATTTAATTTTATTTTTTTATATTCCACCTCCGAGATGTTCAGCATTGCTTTTAGCCAATCAGGCTTAGCTGCAAATCGACTAAAAAAAGTTCCCATTGCATCGGCAGTAAAAAAATGTGCTGGTTTTTTTAATGTATAAGGTAATGATTTGTCAATATATTTATAATATGCAGAAAAACCTGATTCGTAAAGTAATCTATTCATTGAACTAAAATTTGATTCAATAATAGCTAATATCCTCACATCTCCATTTCTGTCTATATCAGTACTATATGATAATTGACTCTTACCTTCTTTATGAGTCAAGTCACTATTTTTTAGAATATCACTGATAGGTATTCCAATTCCACTAAAATATTTATCAGCTAAATCAACAATATCTTTTTCTTTGTAATAATTATCAAAACTAATATCAAAGATAGATGGGGCATTTTGATAAAATCTATTTTGATAATGCCATGGCATTAGTTCAGTTTTGTCAATATTATGTTTTTTAGCAAGATATTCATCAATTTCTTCCTTTAGTTGCATATATGGACCTCTTGTTAGCAAATCTAAATCATCATAAATATCATCAATTTCATCTGGATTTTGATCATTAGTTATTAAAATCATTTCGTAATAATTATTAAAACCCAATTCTTCGGAAGCTGAATTTCTTAGTTTTACTAATTTTTTCAAATCATTATCAATCAAAGAGCCAATTTTTTTACTTGCTTTCCAGTATAGTTCAAGTTTTTCTGAGTCATCTGATTTTGAAAGAACACTCTCTATTTCATTTGTTGAAATATTTTTATCGTTTAATGTAGGTCTAAATGTCGAGAATTTCTTTTTAATTTCAGTTTCAAGCAAAATTATTTCTACTAGTTTTTCTTCGGCAATTTGATTTTGAAGATATTTATTATACAAAATATCAAGCTGTCTTTGTTTTAATTCATCTTTTATTAATTTAGATTCTTTAATTTTTTTTAGTTCTGTAAAGCTTTTTTTATTAGCATAAATCTTACTAATCATAATATTTAAATCAGCAGAGGTTTTGTAATCATCTTCTTTACCTGATACCGAAGCTTTATACTTAGCCAAATTCAATTTTTTTTGAATAGGTATTATTTTTGCTTCATAATCTGTAATAAAAAGATTTAGTTTGTGTATCATTTTTTCTTCAGCAGTTTCAGCGCATCTGCTTAACAATATAATAGTGAAAAAAAATAATGGTATAAGTTTTATTATAAAACTATTTTTAAATCTCATGTGTAAAGTTTTTAGTTAGAAAATTTAGTTTAAAATATTTTTTTGGTTCTCGATATATTGTGTAAGTAACATCATAAATTAATACCCTGATCTAAAAAAGATATAAATACTGTTACAAAAGTTTTTCTACATTTACTTATTTATAACTATCTGATTAAATTGTTTTTATACTAATACGTAAGCAACTATAAATGGGTCGAAGACCTTTATAATAATGCGTAAGCAACTATAAAATAGGTCGAAGACCTTATGTTTAAGTTATGTATTTATAATCTAATATTAAATATCTCCTAATCATTTTAATTAACATTACTTTTTCAAAGTTAATATTTTTTTTTTAAAGTTAAAGATATTATTTTATTTAGTAAAAAAAAAAACTTTTTTATGTAAAATTTAGTTTTTTGATTACATTTATGTTTTAATCTTTAGTATATATATATTAAATGTTGTAATACAATACATTAAACACTAACTCACTATTCATACAACGAATAATCGTTTATTTTTAGAGAGTTTTTAATTTTTATTTATGCACAAATATATCTTAATTTTTAAATTATAATTGTAATTGTAAAATTATTGGTTACACGTTTAGTGTTGGATATTATTTTATTTTTTGACAGAATTTACAGTATTAATTTTTATTTTGTCACGAAACACCTGATAAACAGCATTATCCGACTTTACGTTGATAAGTAAATTATTCAAGGCAGCGTAAAAAATTTCGAAAAGTTAAAATTTATTTTATATGGCTTGACATTTGTGTATATAGTATCACATAAATATTAAAAATTGAAATATGTAATCATGCAGGAGTTTTTATAGGTATTTTAGTTAAGTTTATATTCTTTAATACAGTTAATTATATTATGCATGAGTAGCATTAAATAAGTTTAGTAATTTAGTTTTGTAAAAATTAAAAATATTGGCAAGATTATATTTAATATTATTATTTATATCAATAGGCGAAATATTTGCTCAACAGTATAATTTCACACATTATTCTATTGAGCAAGGTATACCACGTTCTAGTATATATTCTATTATGGAAGACAGCAGAGGCTATCTTTGGATAGGTACAGAAGGTGGTGGAGTTGCTAAATATGATGGAAGAGAGTGGCTTACATATTCAAAAGAAGATGGGTTAGGCTCAAATATAATAAGAACCATTTATGAAGATAAGCATAAAAATATTTGGTTTGGTTCACAAGAAAATGGAGTTAGTAAATTTGATGGAGAAAAATTCACTAATTATAATACCGAAAATGGACTTTCGCACAATACAATAAGAGCTATATGTCAAGACGAAGAAGGATATTTATGGTTTGGTACATATGGACGTGGGATTTGTAGGTTTAATCCAAATTCAAATAAATTTTCTATTGTTGATAAAAACAATGGTCTTGTAGATAATAAGGTAAAAGCCTTGTTTAAAGATAGCAAAAAAAATATTTGGGTAGGTACCGATAAAGGAATAAGTAAGTTTGATGGTAGAAGTTTTAAGAACTATACTCTTTTTGATGGCTTGCCACACAATACTATATTATGCATATATGAAGATTATTTAAACAATATTTGGTTTGGTACTGTGCGAGGTGCTGTAAGATTTAATGGTAAAGAATTTAAATCATACACTACAAATGATGGCTTAATACATAATAGAGTTAGAGCAATATCGCAAGATAATGAGGGGAATATGTGGTTTGGAACGAAAATGGGTGTAAGCCGATTTGATGGTAATTCTTTTTACAATTATACTAAAAATGATGGATTAAGTGGTAATCGAATACGTGCAATAGCTAAAGATAATATCGGTAATTTATGGTTTGGTACATACTACGGAGGTGTAAATAAATACAATGGAGATGCATTCTTATCATTTACAGAGAAAGACGGTTTAAGTAACCAGCAAATATTTTCGATAGCAAATGGAAACAAAAATAGTATTTACGTTGGTACATTAGACGGGGTTAATATTATTACATACAAAAATAATAGATTTGAAGTAAAAAAGTTAAAAATAAAAAATAGACTTCCTGATAACTTCATAACTAGTGTATATGTTGATAATGCTAGCCGTTTGTGGGTAGGGACTAATCAAGGATTAGCAGTTATAATAGATGAAAAAACATATATTTTTAATGAAAATAATGGATTAACAAATAATTCGATTACAACAATAAAACAAGACAAAAATAATAATATTTGGGTTGGAACAAAAAATGGAATAAGTAAAATAATTATTTATGAGCCCGATAATATAAGCAAATCAATCATAGAAAATTACACCTCACAAGATGAGTTACCAGGAAATCATATATCTGTTATATATGAAGATTATAATGGAAAAATATGGATAGGATTTAAAGATGCAGGTATATCATACTATAATGGAAGTCGATTTTTTTCATTTAAACATACAGGAACTTTTCATGACATAACCTCAATTGTTGAAGATAAAAACAATAATTTATGGATAGGTACAATAGGAGGAGGAGTTCTTGCACTTGATGTAGATAATCTTTTTGGCTCAAATAATGTTTTAAGGAATATATCGAAAGTTGATGGTTTAATATCAAATAATATATATTTAATGCTTTTTGATAATGATAATAATTTGTTGATTGGAACAGAGAAAGGTCTTGAAAAAATATATTTTGACAAAAAAGGATTTGTAAAAAAAATTAAACACTTTGGACGCTCCGAGGGATTTATAGGTTTAGAAACATCAAAAAATGCAGTTTGTGTTGATACATTGAATAATATTTGGTTCGGAACACTGAAAGGAGTAATAAGATACTCTCCCTCAAAAGAATTTTTAGCAAAAAGTCCACCTAAAACACATATAACAAATGTTAGATTATTTTATGAAAATGTTGATTGGAATAAATCTGAATTTTGTACAAAAAAAGACAAGTGGTATAACAAACCACAAAACCTTGTTTTACCTTACAATCAAAATCATGTTTCATTTGATTTTATTGGTATTGATTTTGAAAACCCTGACAATGTTCGATATAGATGGAAATTAGAAAATTTAGATAACGATTGGTCACCAGTTGGCAAAAAACGAGATATAACATATGCTGATTTACCTCCTGGTAAATACACACTAAAAGTTAAAACCAGTAATTCGTCTAATTACTGGTCAAAAAATCCTATTGAATTTAGTTTTGTTGTACTAGCACCTATATGGAGAAGACTTTGGTTTATAATGAGCTTTTTGATTATTTTTATTGGAATTATATTTTTCTTGACACGAATGAGAACCCTCCGATTGAGAAGAGCAAAAAATATTTTAGAAAGAAAAGTAAAAATAAGAACAAAAATGTTAGCTGAAGAGAAGAAACTTGTTGAACTTAAAAATGAAGAAGTATTACAAAGAAATGAAGAAATAATTTCTCAAAGAGATGAATTATATACTGTTAATAAAGAATTAGAAATAAAAGATAAAGAAACAACCGATAGTTTGAATTATGCTCTAAGGATACAATCAGCAATATTATACTCAAATGGAGAACTACAAAATAGTTTTAGTAAATCTTTTGTTTTTTTGCTTCCAAGAAATATAGTAAGTGGTGATTTTTATTGGTTTTACGGACACAATAATGTTGTATACATTGCTGCTGCGGATTGTACAGGACATGGAGTACCGGGAGCATTTATGAGTATTATAGGACACAGCCTATTAAGCCAAATTATTGAAAAATATTCAAACTCTGCACCTTCAAAAATTTTAACAGAATTGCATAAAGAAATTACTGGTGCATTGCTTAGAGATTCTGAAAATAGAGCTAAAGATGGTATGGATATAGCTCTATGTAAAATAGTTAAAGAAAATAAAACTATTGAATTTTCAGGAGCTTTTCGTCCAATGTTTTTTTTAGAATACTCACCAGATTATAAAATAACAGTACATAGAGGAAATAGAGCAGGTATAGGTGGAGAAGAGTTTCAGAATGTTGATAAAGAATTCACTACAAAAAAAATATCATATAAAGAAAAAGATAGGTTTTATATTTTTTCCGACGGTATTGTTGATCAGTTTGGAGGAGAAAGAGGGAAAAAATACATGTCAAAAAGACTTAAAGAATTATTTCTAACACTAAAAGATGTTCCTATGGTGGAACAAAAAAAGATTATACAAAAAACTTTTTATGATTGGAAAGGAATGGACAACGAACAAGCTGATGATGTTTTATTAATAGGTGTTGAATTATAGACTCTTCGAGTCTGCTAATGTTCCTTACGCATTCTATTAATATTCTAATAATATGCAATTTAACAAAAAACAAATGTCGAAAAACTTTTGTAAAACTACTTATTTTTAATTTATATATCATTATCAATTTGTATTTTCAATGTTTTTATATATTTTTGTTAAAATTAAAATTTAATACTAAGTGGAAATTAACTATTATATAAAAGAAATATTATTACAAAGAAATAATATTATTATTCCTAATTTAGGCTTATTTGAATCGGAATATATTTCAGCCAAAATTGATAAAGCTAATAATATAATATATCCTCCTTCAAAAAGGCTTACATTTGACATGTCTGAAAATAAAGATGGAAATGTACTTTTAAATTACGTATCTAAAAAAGAAGCAATAAGCAAAGAAAAAGCTAATATAAAGATTAGTAAATTTGTTGAACATTCTTTTAATAAATTTAAAATGGGAGAAGAAGTATATTTTGATGCTATTGGCTATTTATATATGGATAAATCTAAAATTGTTTTTAAAGAAAAAATTGCAAACGATTTTATGGTAGAAACATATGGATTATCTGCTTTTGTTGCAGAAGAAAAATATAAATCTCACCAAATTGATAGTACTGTTGAAGCAAAAGAAATTAAAACAAGTGCTATAAAAAAACGTATTTTTATTAAAACCTTATTATTAGTTATACCTATATTATTAATTACTTTTGTAATATTAGCTACAACAACAAAATGGGGTGGAGATAAAGCAAAAACTCTATCGAATTATATTGAAACTATCGAAACAGATGATATTTATGAAAAATATTTATCTGAAAATATTGAGAAATTAAAAAATTATTTTAAATCTGAAAATGATAGTACTGAAACTAAAAACAATTATATAGATAGAGACAGCTTAATAGTAAATAAGGATTCAGTAGAAAACAATATTGATACCAATATAATAAATAAAGATACTAATAATCAGATTAATATTGATGATAATAATAAACCTATTAGTATTTTAAAATATAAATATTATTTAATTGCAGGAAGTTACAGCACTACAAAAAATGCTAAAAAGCTAATTTTTAAGCTTACAAAACGAGGATACAAACCAGAGGTTTTGTCTTTTAAAAAAGATTTATATAGAGTATCGGTTGGTTCATTCAATTCGTTGGATAAAGCAGTAAGCAAAACTGAAAAATTTATGATTGCTAATAAAGATATAGAAATATGGCTTTTTGAAAATAAGCACAAAGACCTTAACTAAACTCCCCAAAATTAAGAATTACAAATGTTTAACACTATAAATTCACTTAATAATTTTACCGAAATCATTAATGCAAACGATGCGGTATTGATTTATTTTTCACACGAGGCTTGTAATGTTTGTAAAGTTCTGAAACCTAAGGTTGCTGAATTAATAAATACTAAATATTCTAATATTAAATTATACTATTCTGATACAAGAGTATATCCAGATATTGCTGCTCAAAATAGTATATTTACAGTTCCAACTCTTCTCATATTCTTTGGAGGAAAAGAACATATTATAAAAAGTAGAAATATAGGGATTAATGAATTAGATAATTTAATAGAAAGACCCTATAAAATGATTTTTGAGTAAGGTCTTCGACCTATTTATAGTTGCTTACGCATTAGTATAAAGACAAGTAAATCAGGGAGTTGTGAGTAAGTAAATGTCGAAAAACTTTTGTAACAGGACTTAATTGAACAGTTAAAAGTTTGTTTGCGCCTGATAAACTGTATACTTCAGCAAAATTGGCTACCCGTCAGAAGTTGGACAGTCTTGTTTTTTAAGTAGTTTTAATCATTGAATTAAAGTAAAGATTAGCAAAACTTTGCGAAACTTTGCGTCAAACTTTGCAGATCTTTGCGGTTAAAAAGCATCTAAGGTCTTCGACCTATTTAATGTGGCTTACGCATTATTATAAATTACTATTACGTAACCAATTGTACAAAAACAAATGCCGAAAAACTTTTGTAAGACTACTTAACTTAAAATTGGTAGTGTAACAAGACGTAAGTTTCTTTAGTATTATTTAGACAGGATTAACAGGATTAACATGTTTAAAATCCTGTTAATCATGTAAATCCTGTCAAATTATTACATTTATAAACTTAAGCAATTTATGTCTTAATACAGTAGCCTATTATTCCATAGTAGTTATTATCAATCTTTTTTCTGTAATTCCATCTTGATTTGTTTTCTTTTTAAACCCTCTTGTTTTTCTTAAAACAATCTTCAATTCATCAGTTATATATTCATAACCATCTTCTTTATATGTATTCAACATATCAAATCTACTCGTTTTAGCAACAAGTTGTAATGTTTCAACACCATAAGGATCAGTACACTCAAATTCATGAGGTATTTGAAATATTTTATTAACAATTGAATTTCCGATAAAATAATTATCAAGTAATAAGACTTTTGAACCATCTGCCAAATAATATATAAACCTTATATAGCATTCTTTATTAGTTTTTATATAAATCTTTAAAACTTCACCTTTAGTATAAATCAAATTATCATCTCCTTTGTTTGTCGAAAAATTCACGACTAAACCTGTACTATTTATTTGATTCTTGGTAAATTTTACAAAATTATTATAGGCTTCTTCATAATTATTAGGTTTAAATTTAATATTTCTTGATTCTAACCATTTTTTAGGTAACAATCCTTCAATACTTGCAATAGCTTTTCCAGTTTTAAGTTCTCTCAAAACCGAAACTATCTTTATATAATCACCATCTTCCCAATATGTACCATTTAATATTAAAAGAATGTCATCACTATCAAATGGAGAAGCATTAGTAGTAATATTAAATCCCTGATTTACCAATTCTTGCTGAAAGGCTACTGTCATTCTTTTGGAGAACTGACTTGCCATTTTGGTATCTTGATATGTAAAATTAGCTAATCTAATTGTTTGATTTATTTTACCAGTTTGTATCTTCAAATTATGTGATATAAAATAACAAACATCTGAGAGTGTAAGCAACTTGTTTTTTTGTAATGCAGTAATTCCGTTTCTTACTTCTAATTTTAAATTATTTACTTCTTTTATATACAGTTCAGGAGCATTTATTGATTTGTATTCAAATGCAATTATAAGAGCTTGTGCTTCTTCTATATCTCTAAATATTGAGCCAGTATTATTATATGATTTCAATGCATTTGGTAAGTCTTTATTTTTTGCAAACGATTTGGCATTTGAAATTTCTTGTTCAATTTTTAATTTTTTATTTGCTATTGTGGTTTTGTATAATTTCGATATATCATTTCTTTTGGCATAAGTTATAACATAACATGTAGAACGTCTTTTATCATAATATGTTTCGGTAGATAAACCCGATATTTTTACATTTGAAAGCGAAACACTTGATTGTTTTATAGAACTTACAGTTTCTTCATTTTCGACTGCAATTTTTGATGTTGTTATACTTTTTATTTTAACATAAATTGTTTCAATTAGTTGTGTTTTAGCATTGTTTTTTAATCTCTCAAACATTTCTTCTTTGCTTTCTTCTTTATTGATTTTTTCGGAAGAAAAACCAATAACATATTGGCTTGATGGAAATAACATTTGTCGTTTGCTATATTCTATCCACTTGGGTTTTTTATTTATTTGACATAATGAAGAACTATATATAAAAAAGCTTATAAATAATAATATAGTAAATTTAATTTTCATAAAATATTGTTTTAAGAAGTTATAATCCAGAATATAAACACAAAGTCTTTTACTTATTTACTGTTGCTTACACCCAAATAAATAAATATTTTGGTGCAAGCAACATTTTAAAAATGGCTACCCACGTAATGTTGTACCATATTGTTTATCAGGCGTTTCATAATAGGACAATATCAATCCTGTTAATCATGTAAATCCTGTCAAAAAAATAAAACAATGTCCAATACTAAACGTGTAGCCTAAGAATCTTTATGAGCTATAATTTCATTAATTTTTTTAGTTCCTCTTCGTTACCTTTTAGTTTATCTTTTAATTCTTTTTTAATAGTTTCTCGAACCTGTATTTCTGCTTGATATAAATCATAGAATAACATTACTTGTACCTCAACAGTTCCCGGCTTTAGTTGTTGTTTATTATTAGCTTTCAATCCTTTTCTTGGAATTCTTGTTCTGTATAAAATAACAACTGGTTTTATATTTGTTAATCTTGCACCTGTTATTGATTTTGCCGATTTCACAATATTTTGTTCAGTTTCGGCATCAATTGTTGATAGTTGAGCATTTCCAATATTTGTAGTAGTAAGAGCAGCAACCTTTGTTTCTAATTGCCCAGCTAACTCAATTTTAGCCATTTCCATTGCTTGCATTTTAGCAGCCGATTTTGTTTTTGCAACACCATTACCAGTAGCCCAAATATAAGCTTCGGTTTCAGACATATCATCATTTTCTCTCACTTCGTATTGCTTCATCCACGAAGATTCTAACATTTTGTCTAAAGGTTTGTCACCAGGAGCAACTGACCAACCATGATGTTTACTTAACCTTTTGGCTTCTTTTCTTGCTTTTTTCAAAGCTTTTTGACCTACTCTTTTTCGTTGGTCTTTTCTCTCTTTTTTTAATTGCTTTCTTGTTTTGACTTGAGCATTTATTCCAATTTCTGCAAATGCAAAAAATATAAATAATGCTGATAAAATAATAACCGAATTTTTCATAATCTAAATAATTTTTGTTATAAATTAATTGTAAAATATATATTTATAGTAGTCTAACAAACGTTTTTTAAAATCTTCGTATTGTTAGAATATTATTAGAATGCGTAAGCTACATTAAAAAGGTCGAAGACCTACCATTTTGTTTCATCATATTTTATTAAGTAAGAAGTTACTTCTACTTCATTTATGTTTTCAGTTTGTTCTTTCACTTTTTTCGGATACTTTATATTTTCAGGACTAAAAACTATATATATTCCTTTATCCAAACCAAGTGTTTTACAATAATAAGCAAGCTGTTTTTTTCCTTCTTGAAATTTTCTTGGACTATAATAAACTTTTGTTTCTATTAAAAACTCATTGTTTGCAATATTTATTATCATATCACTTTTACCAAGTCCGGTATCTGCTTCTCTATAAATTTCCCCTTCTAATTCGCTCATTGTTGCAGTAATAAAAGTCTCAAAACTATATATCAAAGCACTTTCTTGTAATGATTTATAATTACCATTATCATCTTTTTGCATAAATGGCTTAAAACCACGCCTTTTAACATAGTCTTTATATGTTTCGATTAGTTTTCTTATTTTTAAATCGCCTTTATCAGTAAAATATTCTTCTGCAAAAATAGTTCTACTAATTTGTTTTTGTTCACCATTCATGTATGGATAAAATGCATTATACAATCTTTTTTTATAAAATGGAACCCAAAATGTTACAAATCCCAAATTATTTTTTTTAATTAAACCATTTGTATGCAACAGTTTAATGCTTTCTCTATCTATTATAAACGGAATTTCTGCATTTGTAAAAAGTAATCGTTCTACAAAATTTCTTTCTTGTTTTGCTTTATTCAGAATATTTGCAAAATTTTTATCAATAGCTTCATTCAAATACCATTTTTCAACTTTTAGATAATCATCATAATTAATTTCTTTTTTATACGGATTATTATCAACAAGTTTATTTGCAAAACCATTTACTAATCCTGGCTGATTAGCAGTTATCTGACTGATTTTGGTTTTAACTTTATTATTAATTTTTTGTTTACTTGCATTCTCATATAATGCAAATAGTTCGAACACCTCATTTTTTGTGAAATATGGAATATTTAAGTTATCAGTAATATTGAACGGACTAGCATTATCATTCACAACGCCAACAATATTTTTTACGCCAACAAGAATTACACTTTTCAAACAATGCTTATGCCTTGAGTGATAAACTCTTCGTATGGAATGTAAAAAAGTTCCAAAATATTCAGGATTAATTCCTTCAACTTCATCTATAATTAAAATACATTTTTTATCTTTTATTTCTACAATGTCATTAAATATTTTTGAAATTTCATTTTTCTCTAATTTTGTATTCCAAAAATTATTGAGTTGTTTTGTTAGTTCTTCTATAAATGTTTTTAATGAAGTTTTAGTATAATCCTCAAAACTGATTTGAGCAACTTTATAATCTTGCTTCTCCAGCTCCTCTGCAAGTTGCATAAAATATGTGCTTTTTCCTGTTTGTCTTGGTGCCCATATGGTAAAATATCGTTTTCTTTCTACAAGCTCAATACCTTTTTTTATTAAACCTGTACGTTGAATTGTATAATGTTCTTCTGGTATATTAGGACCAGATGTATTAAAATATTTCATTATATATAAATATTAATGTTTTATCTTGGATTTTTTTAATTTTATAAACTCCAGCTCTAAAAACTAATTAACAAACTATTGGACATCTGTTAATTATTTAGATATAAGTAAAATTAAATAAATCAAAAACCTCACTTTATCATTAACGTTGTATTATGTAATTACAATATACTTAGAGTAATTATTTTTATAAAAAATTTATTATAGTTCTACTTTACGAACTTAAAAGATGCTAAAAATAAAAGGTTTAGCATTCAATTTATTTTAGTTCAAAAAAACAGTTCGTATTTTGAATTTCTATTTCTCAAGTTTTTTTAGCCCTGAAAGGCATAAGCATTAACATGGGGCAACGCCCTATGTATAAATGCATTCGCAAACAAAAACGCCCTGAAAGGGCATAAGCATTAACATGGGGCAACGCCCTATGTATAA
>JAOZVK010000534.1 GCA_029938185.1 Bacteroidales bacterium
ATTGAACCATTGAACCATTGAACCATTGAACAATTGAACCATTGAACCATTGAACAATTGAACAATTGAACCATTGAACCATTGAACCATTGAACCATTGAACCATTGAACCATTGAACCATTGAAAATATAAATTTAAAAATGTATATTATGAAAAAATTTTACAATATATTTCAGAATTATAAAATAATACTATTATATATTATTATATTTCCTGTAATACTATATAGTTGCAAAGGTGGAGCATGTGCAGAAGATTCCGATGTTCCTACAAACAAAATTATTACATCTTACCATAAAGCAAATAATGCATTAAATGATATAAAATCTAATGATGAATTTTCTATTTTTCTTGATTATTCAAGCGGAATGAAAATTGCTTTTAAGGATACTAAAACTGAAGCATTTTATAATTTATTTATAAATTCTTTAAAAATATCAAATGTAAATTTTTATGAGGTAGATAAAAATGATGTTATTGAGATTAAAAATTTGAATAAATCAGACTTATATAAGAAAATAAAAAACACAGAAAAATTTAGTGGAATAAATGCTCCATTAAATAAAGCATTAAAAAAAATTGTTAGCAGTAATTCTCAATCAGTATTTATTACTGATGGCGAATTATGGGAAAACGGAGAAAGAGATGATCCTTGGGCAAGAGAAGAATTTTCGACTTGGTTAAAAAAAGGTAATACAATTGAGTTTTATGTAACCAATCATGTTGATGCCGATAAAGAAAAACATCTGTTTTATATGTTTTTTACCCCCAAAGATTTAGTGCATTCAAACAATAGTATTTCGGAACAGTTTAAATTTTATATAAAAAATTCTGTTGAAGCCAAATCACTGAATTTTTCTTATTTTTCGTTTTCAAATCAAAGCTATACACTTGTTCAAGAATATAAAACAAATAAATGTGGAGGAGCAAATGATATTTTGGAGATTGACAATGAGAGTTTTGTAAATAAAAATGATTTGTCATTCGAATTTCACGAATATTTTTTGGGTTGGAATGATATTATGAAATATATTTATGATGCTTATGATGATCTTACAGGGAAACCAATTAAAGGAGGCGACCCAATTATAAGTAAATTATTTTTAGAAATAAAGAAACTTGAATTTTTTAATATTGATGAACTTGGAATAAGAGTATATGATATAAAAAAAGACTTTGACAAATTTAAAGCTATAAAAGATGCATTAAATTATGCACCAATGTTTGTAAAAGATGATTCAGGAAAAAAAATGTTGGATGAAGAAAATAATCCAATAATAGAATGTCCTGGACAAACTGATGCTTATGATGAAAAAGGAAATATCAAAATTGATACATTATACAAAAAGATAGAAACTAAAGAAGTAAAAGAATTATTTATATTTGACCATCAGTCATTTATAAACAATATAAAAGAACAGGGTAGGGGAGAGCTTATAATAAAAATACATTCTAATTTCAATGGTAGTCAAATATCAAATGAAGATGAAAATTTTCATAAAATAGAAATATACTTAAAAAAGGTTAGTCCAAATACAAGCAACGAAAATCTTAAAAATTTTATTTGGGACGGAAAACAAGTTGAAAAAAACAGATCTTTATATAACAGTATTCTTGGTGCTTTAAATGAAGTAAATCCGCAAGGAAGAGTAATTTATACTTTTTATATTAAAACACAGGTAAACGATTATATGCCATAATTATACTTATGAAACATGCTAATGTTGCTTGGGAAATTACGAATTACGAATTACGAATTGGTTTACACCTATTATATAAGTATCTTACAAAAAATAAATCGGAAAGTTATTTTTTAACGATTGCTTACATGTTTTATTAAGGCAATTCACAAAATATAAATGATAATATTTTTTATTTGAAGTGACTCTATTAATACAAACCTATTTTCAATTTATTAAAATAAAAATGCTATGATACAAATATTTATACGAAAAGAAAAAATATCAAAAAATGACTGGGAAAAGGTATACAAACGAATTTTGAATATTGTAGATAAATTTCCTTTAAAACTTGAACGTTTAGAATCTTATAATGATTTTGAAAAAGGGATAAATAAAACACATTACAATTTGACCATAAATGAAGGTACTTTTGATGAAGGAATTAATTTTTTGACAGATTCAATGAGTTTTTCTGCAGGATATCATTTTTATGTATATAAAAATTGGGAAAAACAAAAAAAAATGCTACATGGAGAAGATTATGATGAAAATAAACCTATAGTATGGTCAATAAACGAACCATATGAAGATTACGGTTATCCTCCAGAAGTAAATGCGAGTGGTATTGCAGAATCTTATTTAGATACAGGAGCTGTTTATCGTTACGCAATTTTGGCTATCGGTATTTTACTTGAAAATATTTTGCCCGGAAGAGCTTTGTTAATAAGTTTGCACAATAAACATGAGGATATTGTGAAAGTAAAAGAATGGCTGGAAAGTATTTTTAATGAAACTTTTGACATTCCTATGTATTTTGATAAAATGATTCTTTTTAACACAATTAAAGATGCCTATGAAAATAAAAATGATTTGGTAGGTAGGTTAGACAAACTATACAGAAAGCAAACCAAATATAATATGATTTTTGCTTTAAAAAATATAGGATATAAGCCAACATTAGAGTATTATTCTCATGTTTTATCAAAAACAACTTTTGCTACTTGGGGTTTTTCTGATATCTTGGAGGCTTGGATTGCAGCTACCGAAAATTTAGAACAGGCTTTGGAAATGATTGCTAAAAGCAAAAAGATTTTATTACAGGACGAGGGTAAAACAGAAGAAGATAAAAAATATGATAAAGAAAATGCCAAAGAATATGATTATCTATATGTTTTGAAAAGTTTATTATCAAATTATATTCTTTGGACACCAAAACAAAGAGAATTTCTAAGACAATTTTACACCAATGAAGATGCTTTGGAAACTGGCGAAGAGGATTTGTTTGGAACTATGAAGAGAATGTTGGGCTATCGTGTGGATATTTGTCCGATTTATGCTAATTCCGAAAAATTATTTGAAGCTTTTATGTATCACTTGCCATCAAAAGGTAAAGAATTTAAAAACTTAATTGATAAGTGGCAGGAAAAACATAAAAATTCTTATGAAGAGGCAGTAAAAACAGCTGAACAAGTAAAAAAAGAACTTCAAGAAAAAATTGAAAAAAAAGCTGATGAAGAAGGGAAACAAAAAAATGAAAACGAAATTTCTGAGTCGGAACTGTTAAAATTCAAAAGAAAAAAGGACGATTTTCTTAATAATTACACTAAAGAAGAGCGTTTTTTTGTTTCAAAAGCTTTAGTTAGGAATCCTGCTTGTATGGACGTTGATGCTGCTGTAGAAAAATTACAAGCTGAAATGATTGAATTTATAAAAAATGATGTAGAGGAATTTAAGTATAGATATAAAAAAACAGTAAGTGAGAAAAAAGGCAACATTAGATATTGGATTAATGAGAAAAAACATTCCGTTTTCCCTGAATTTGAAAAATGGCTTGCACAGGAAAACGATACTAATTTGCTTTCGTCTCTTTGGCTTCTGGTTACTTTGAAATTTTATAGTGTTTCGCAAGCTTTTGCACGTTCTAAAATATTAGAGAAAAAAGAATATTGGAAAAATTGGAGAAAAGGAAGTAAATATGATATTGAAAAGTTATTTTAGGAATTGCTCATAAATAGGAAAGTTATTTTTAATAATTTTTAGTATAGTGCTGGTCTTATAAAAATACGAGCAAAAATAGCTTATTCAAGTTTTTTATTAGTTCCTAAAATGTTCTTTTATTTCGTTAGTAAGTTTTTTTGCCCTGAAAGA
>JAOZVK010000104.1 GCA_029938185.1 Bacteroidales bacterium
ATTGAATCATTGAATCATTGAATCATTGAATCATTGAATCATTGAATCATTTAAATAAACGCGACTCCACTAATGTAATTTTGCTTGAATTAGATTAATAAATTCTTCGCGAGTAGCAGTTCTATTAAATGCACCTGTAAAAGCAGATGTTGTTGTAACAGAATTTTGTTTTTGAATACCTCTCATTTGCATACACATATGTTGAGCTTCGATAACCACAGCAACACCCAATGGGTTTATTGTATTTTTAATACAATCTCTAATTTGTTTTGTTAATCTTTCTTGAATTTGCAATCTTCTTGAATAAGCTTCAACAATTCTTGCTATTTTACTCAATCCTGTTATATATCCATTAGGTATATATGCAACATGAGCTTTACCAAAAAAAGGCAAAATGTGATGCTCACATAACGAATATAATTCAATATCTTTTACAAGTATCATATGTTTGTAGTCTTCTTTAAACATAGCACTTTTTAGAATATCTGCTGGATTAAGATTATAGCCATGTGTTAAAAATTGCATTGATTTGGCAACTCTTAAAGGTGTTTTTTCTAAACCCTCTCTATTGGTATCTTCTCCAATAAGGTCTAAAATATCTTTGTATGATTCTGATAGTTTATTAGTAATTTCTTCATTATACTTCTCAACTTTAGTATAACCACTATCTTTATCTGTTTTGATACCATTATTAATTACTTCCATTTCAAAAAAAAGTTAGTATTATAAAAGTTAGTATTTTTTATATATTTAAACAATATTAGGCTACCCGTCAGAAGTTGGACAGTCTTGTTTTTCAAATAGGTTTAAACATAGAATTAAAGTAAAGATTAGCAAAACTTTGCGAAACTTTGCGTCAAACTTTGCAGAACTTTGCGGTTAAAAAGCGTCTAACTTAAAACTGGTAGCCCAATATTATTTAAAATTTCTTTACCCCTAATGATTTATAATTTTCATTGTTGTAATATTTGATTAGTGATGCCACACATGTTTTTGAGTTCGTGCAAAATTAAAAAATATATTAATTAAACAGTGCCATTACCGAATTTTTCTAAGCATTTCTATCCTAAAAAAATCAATTTTTTCTAAAACCAACAATTTTAAGTTTGGCTTCATTTGCGAGTTTATACATAGAGGGTACAACAAATAAAGTCAAAAAAGTAGCAAATGTAAGTCCAAAAATAACTGTCCATGACATTGGTCCCCAAAACGATGCATTGTCGCCACCAAAATATATCTGAGGATTAAATTGGCTCAACATAGTTTCAAAATTAATATTCATACCTGTTGCCATTGGCAGTAAACCCAAAATAGTTGTTATAGCTGTTAGCAAAACAGGACGTAAACGCGTTTTTCCAGCCAATACAATACATTGAGTAATTTCTTCCATTGGTAAATTATCGTCCACGCTTAAACCAAGTTCTTTTTTCCTGTTTAATTTCAAAAAGTCAATATAGTCGATAAGCACAATTGCATTGTTTACAACAACTCCCGCAAGCGAAATAATACCAATACCAGTCATAAGTATAACAAAATCCATTTTGAAAGTTGCTATACCTCCAAAAACTCCAATTGTGCTAAACAAAACACTTGCAATAATTATAAACGGTTTTATAAACGAATTAAACTGACTAACTAATATAATCAATATCAAAGCAATAGCAATAGCAAGTGCATTCATCAAAAAAGCACTTGTTTTTTCTTGTTCTTCTTGTTCGCCCGTAAAACCAAACTCATAGCCATTTGGAGCATGATAGTTTTTTAGTGCTTTTTGAATTTTTGCATTAATTTCATTAGCGTTGTATCCCTCAATAACATTGGAATAAAGAGTTATTGTCTTTTTCATATCCTTGCGTTTTATCGAACCAAAACTTGAGCTGTATTTAATATCAGCAACCGACGAAATTGGTATATGCATCAACTGTCCTTTATTATTTCTGAAAGCTATTTTTTGATTTAATAAAGTAGCCAAATTATACCTTGATTTTTTGTTAAATCTAATCTGAATTGGATACTCTTCTTCATCAACTTTAAATTTAGTTGCCTCTTTTCCAAACAAAGAAGTCCTAATTGTTGAAGCTATAAATGCTGTAGATAAACCAAATCTACGTGCTTTATCTCTATCAATATCTATAAGAATTTCGGGTTTTCCAATTTCTAAATCAATTTTTAGATTTTCGATACCTTCAATATTTGCTTCTTCTATTATAACTGACATCGTATCTGTAATAGTGAGAATACTATGCAAATCTTTTCCAGTAATTTCAATATTTATTGGATAGCCAGTTGGAGGTCCATTTTGGTTTTTTTCAACAAAAATATCAATGCCCGGATATTTATTAAGTAAAGTATCGCTTACAATTTTCATAATATCGGAAGTAGAAACCCCTTTTCTATATTCAAAATCTACAAACTTAATAGTTGTAAGTGCTTTATTTGGGGTGCTTCCTACGCTTGATTCCATTTCACGTTTTGCACCTTCGCCAACAGTTGTTAAAACAGACTCAATAATATCTTGATAGGGTTCGATTGTTTTGTACAGTTTATCATTTACTATTTTTATGATAGAATCGGTTACAGCTACATCTGTACTTACAGGAAATTCTGCAATTATATTAATATATTGGGGTTCGTTTGCAGGAAAAAATAAAACATTCGGTCCTCTCATTCCAAAGAAAATTATTGTTAGAAACAATAACAAAGTGGTTCCTCCTACAATAAAATATGAGTTTTTTTCTCTAACAGCAAATTGTACCAATTTTAAATACCATTGTTCCAATTTAACTAAAAAAACATTTTGAAACCATTGTGCTATTGAAAATAAAATAAAAGTATTTAACAAAATAAGTATTGCTAATATACTTAGTAAATTTGCATAGGTAAATTGTTTAGCAAAGTATAAAATTACAGCAAATGCAATAATACTGACCGCAATAATTGTAGTTTTTTTCTTGTTTGGTTTTTTAACTTCATCTCCTTTTTTTATAAATGTTGATGCCAAAACTGGTGTAATAACAAGAGCTACGAATAATGATGAACTAAGTACAATAATTAGTGTAATAGGCATATATTTCATAAATTCGCCCATAATTCCTTCCCATAATAGTAATGGAAAAAATGCTGCTAAAGTAGTAGCAGTTGATGATATAATAGGGAAAGCTATTTCGCCAACAGCCTGTTTGGCAGCTTCAAATACACTATATCCTTGGTCGGTAAAACGATAAATATTTTCTACAACAACTATTGCATTATCAACCAACATACCAAGTGCTAAGATTAATGAAAATAATACCATCATATTAATTGTGGCACCCATTGCACCCAAAATTGCAAATGATAAAAACATAGACATTGGAATTGCCACACCAACAAAAATTGCATTACGAAGTCCTAAAAAGAAAAACAAAACTACCACCACAAATATAACCCCCATGTATATACTATTTTGTAGGTTAATCAGTTGCGACCTAACTTCTTTAGATTGGTCATTTGTTATCGAAATATTAATATCATCTGGAATACTACCATTTTTTTTCGATTTTTCAAGAATTTTAAATGTTTCATCTATTGCTTTTAATAAATTTTCGCCTCCTTTTTTTACAACCTGTATCGAAACAACTGTTTGTTTGTTTAATCTTGCATAACTTTTAGCTTCTTCAAAAGTATTTACAACGGTGGCAAGGTCACGCAAATATATAATATTTCCGCCTTCGGATTTTACAATAATATCTTCAATATCTTTGATAGTTTTAAATTCTCCGATTGTTCTTATCGAACGCTTGATATCACCCATTCTAATTTCGCCACCCGATATTGAAACATTTTCCATAAGTATTGCATTTTCAATATCACCAAAACTCATTTGATATGCATCTAATTTTACAGGGTCTACATTAATTTGAATTTCTTTTTCATTTATTCCTTTTATATTTACTTTCGATACTTCGTATACAGTTTCTATTTCGTCTTGAAGATACTCTGCAAAATCTTTTAATTCTTCAACACTATATTCTCCTGATATATTAATATTAATTACTGGAAATTCGGAGAAATCAATATCCGAAACAACAGGGTCGTTATCTAAACTCTCAGGTAAATCCGATTTTGCTTTATCTACTTCATCTTTTACATCTTGCAATGCTTGTTTTATTTCTACATTGGAATTAAATTCAACAAATATAAGAGATACATCTTGTGTTGATGTTGATGTTAGTTTTTTTATACCTTTTACAGTTTTTACTTGTTTTTCAATTTGTCTTGTAATCAGGTTTTCAATATCTTCTGGCGGATTTCCTGGATATATTGTTTGAATCAAAACAGTAGGTATATTCACCTCAGGAAAAAGCTCTTTAGGTAAAAGATTGTAAGACAAAAAACCAAATATCAGAATAGCTATTGTAACCAAAAAAACTGTATTTTTATTTTTTAAAGCAAAAGTAGTAAGTTTAAACTCACGAGTTACTTTATTTTTGTTATCATTATTCATTGCTTATAATATTAATTTCTTTACCATTTTTAACCAAACTAAAACCTTTATTGATAATTTTATCACCAGCCGATAATCCTTCTAAAATAACAGTATTAGTATTGTTTGATACTCCTGTTTCAATGTATTGCTTTTGGGCAATTGTTTTTCCATTTTTACTAATAGCAATATATAAGTACTTTCCCTTTAAATCTTCTTTAATTAATTTTGAAGAAACACTTAAAGCCGAATCATTAAAATAATCGCTAATTTCGATTTTTGCAATCATATTTGGCTTTATCTTTTTATCTTTATTTTTTATTTTTACTTGAACTTTAAATGTTCTATTTGTTTTATTTATAATATTTCCTATTCTGTAAATATTCGATTCTATTGTATATTCAGGATACGAAGGTACACTCACTTTTACCAAATCGTTTGTTTTAATTTTTGAGATATAATTTTCGGGTATATCAACATTTATATAAATATATTCGAGATTAACCAATTGAATTATTTGAAATCCTGGCATAGCCATTTCACCTTCTTTAATATTTATTTCATCAACAATGCCGCTTATAGGTGCTTTTATTTTGCTTAAATCAAGTTGTGCATATAAAGTTTTTAGTTTACTTTCAAGCGATTCTTTATCATTTTTGGCTTTTAAATATTGTATTTCCGAACCAATATTTTTTTTCCACAATTCGTCCTGTTTTTTAAAAATAGTTTTAGCTAATTCCAAACCTGTTTTTAGTTCATTTATAGAACTTTGCATAATATTTGAATTAAGCGAAACTATCAATTGACCTTTTCTAATATGTGTACCCTCTTTTACATATATTCTTTTTACTTGTCCATTTGTTTCGGAGCTTATAAAAGCTGAATTTACAGGCTCTACTGTTCCATTTAAAACAATTGTATGAGAGAATTTTTCTTTCTTTACTGTTTCAACAGTAACTTTCAATGAGTTGTTATTCTTTTTTATATCTGTGTTTATTTTTTCCTCCAACTCACTTATTTTAGAATTTAATTCCGAAATATTGTCTTTGTATTTTAATATTTCATTTTTAATATCTTCGGTTGATTTCTCCGAACTACAAGATATTATAAATAATGTGAGAAAAATTATCACTATTTTTTTCATGTGTAAATAAATTTATTTTTAAAATGGATAATTGAAAATCAAGTACTAAGGAATCGTTAAAAAATAACTTTCCGATTTGTTTTTTGTAAAACACTTATATTTAGGTGTAACCCAATTCGTAATTCGTAATTAATAATTCGTAATTCATAATTTACCCGTTTAGGATATACTTAAAGCTTATCTCTTGAAATATAATTAATTATAATATCATGCGTAAGCAACATTAAAAAGGTCGAAGACCTATTAGTTATTTAAAATATTATCTAATTCGGCTTTTATATTAAGAAGTTCAAGCAAAGCTTGAAAATAATTAGATTGTGCAGTTAAATACTGATTTTGAGCTTGCATTAAATCAATACTTGACGAAACACCTGTTTTATATTTCGTATATGTTTTGTTATTTATTTTTTGGGCTAAAGTCAAACTTTCTTTTTGGTTATTAAATGTAGCAAGAGAATTTGTAAGATTGCTTTTCAACTGTTCAACTTTTAAATATAAGCTTTGTTCAAGTTGTTTTTTAATAGTTTTTACTTTGCTAAACTCTAACTTTTTTTGCTGTATTTTAGAATGTCTCATTCCACTGCTAAATAATGGAATTTCTAATTTAACACCAATAACAGCAGTTGGATACCAATCTTTATCAGAATCAAAAAATGAAAATTCATTTCGCTGTGCATTTTTTGAATACGAAAAATAAGCAGTTAGACTTGGTAAATATGTAGAGCGTTCTCTTTTTAGATTCAAAGATGAAAGTCCTTCCTGAATTTGCATTAATTTATAATCTGCATTAATATTTATATCAAATTTTTGATTATTCAGCACATCAAAATCAAGTAATTTGATAATTGTTTTTAAACTATCGCTTAATATTATTTTTTCGTTAAAATCCATTCCCATTTGGAATTTAAGAAGTCTATACGATATTTCTACTTGTTTGTTAAATGAATTTAATGCATTTTCGATACTTTTTGCAGTAAGTTTAAGTTGGTCAACATCTGTTTCTTCAATAAGTCCTGCTTTGTACAATTCATTTGATTCATATAAAATAGAATCTATATTGGTTTTGTTTGACCGAAGTATTCTCCGACTTTCTAAAGCTATCAATACTAAATAATAACTCTTTGCAATATTTTCTTTTACTTTTTGTTTTGTAATTTCGTGTTGTTGCTCCGATAAACTCAAATATATTTTTGATGCTTGCAAAGCCACAATATATTCGCCACTAAAAAGCAATTGAGTTGCAGTAACTCCCCATGTCATATCATGTTTTGAGCCCATTTGTACAGGAAATTTACTATCACTTGCAACACTATCAAGATAATTTGGTGTTAAAAGACCATATCTAACATTTGTACCAACAACAGCTGGCGAAATAAAATCGGGCATTAATTGAGTTGGTACTTCAAGCATATGTTTATATTCTACCGAAGCATTTACTTGTGGTAAACCAATTGCAGTAGTTTCCCATATTTTTTTCTTTGCAATAGTAATATCCTGATATGTATTTTTTGATTCATAACTATTTTCTATTGCATAGTTTTGGGCTTCGAGCAAAGAATAATTCTTTACTAATGAAGTATCTTTTTTCGAATCGGATATTTGTGTTATTCCTTTTGTGTTTATCAATATAAAAATAATTAATAAACTATATTTTAATAATTTCATATTTTATATATATACTAAATTAGGTTAAAAATTTTACTTTTATAAAAATGTTATGAGCTATTAATCAGAATATTGTATAATTGAATAATTGAACCATTGAATAATTGAATAATTGTATCATTGAACCATTGAACCATTGAACCATTGAAAGTATAATACAGAGTTAAAAGCCAATGATTCTTTACATCAAGCGTAAGCAATATTAAACAGGTCGAAGACCTAAAATTCAGATTTTATATTTTCTTCCAAAAATTTAATTCCATTTTTATTACATATACCATACAAATGATAAGTTATGATTTCTTTAAAAACTTTATACGAATTATCTTTGTAATCTATGTATAGGTCTAATTCAATATTTGTATCAATTCGTAGCAAATGTAGTTTTGCTATTATATCAGTATCAATATTTTTTCTGTATAAACCTTCTTTTTTACCTTTTTCAATATTATTGGTAATTTCTTCATATTTTCCTTTAAATTTTTCTTCACAAACTTCATTTGAAAGTGTCGGATAATATTTTTTTAAATCAAAATCAAAAGAATGGTTATAATTTTTAAGAATTTTATACATAAATTTATCAACCTCAAGTAATTCTTCGATTGCATTTAAGTTGCTATTTTTTAATGAAGCAAACTGCTTTTTTTTTTGTTTAATATCATAAAAAGCAACTTTACGAACCAAGTCTTCTTTATCTTTTATATGTGTGTATAATGTTTTTTTTGATATTCCAATATTTCGCGAAATATCATCCATAGATATACTTTTAATTCCATATTTAGTATATAGCTCATAAGTTTTTTTTACAATATCATCTAATTCTTTTTCCATGCTGCAAAACTATAAAAACTATTTAGAGTAAAAAAACTTTTATCATAATTATAGTTTCCTTAGTGTAAAGGTGAGAGTTTGTGTGTTGTTTAATTCATAATAAAAATTTGATTATTAAGTAAGTACTGTTACAAAAGTTTTTCGACATTTACTTATTCATAACTTTCTGATTAAATTGTTTTTGTATTAATGCGTAAGCAACTATAAAATAGGTCGAAGACCTTACTTCAATATACCTTAATAAAATAATTAAAATGTCAATATAAACAGTTTTTTACAAAGATACAAAAAATTTACAAAAATAGCAACACAATATTCAATATATATATGATATTTAATTAAAAAATACAAGTTTTTCTAATGATTATTTTAATAATTTTACAAAAATTATATTTTTTTAACACAAATTAACATTACTTCATCAACACTTTTTGTCATTTCATGTAAAAAATTTTGCCATCGAACCAAAAAGTACTATGCTTGCATGACATTTTAAGAACAGAAAATTCAAAAATATTTAAATATAACAAACTAAAATTAATAATAATATGAAGAGATTTTTTACTTTAACTTTAATTATTTTACTAAGTGTTTCTTTAAACACAAATTCTCAAAACTGGCATTTTTTGGGTTATCCTCAATCACATAATTATGTAACTACTCAAGTTGGTGATATAGTTTTTGGACAAGAGCCAGCAGGTTCGGAAAATCATACAGTAATAGTATTTGTACATGGAAAAGGCGGAAATCCTTCACATTGGTTAACCGGATATTATGACGAAGGTAACGAAATGTACAGAAATGCATACAACGCAGGTTACAGAACAGCATTTGTAGATTTGGCAGGAGACAAAACTATGTGGGAGAATGGAAGCATGCTAAAAAATATGTTAACCGAAATTACAGATTATTATGGTGTAAGTAAAGTTGTAATTGTAGCACACAGTAAAGGTGGTCTTGACACAGATGCAGCAATGATACATTACGGAGCACACACAATGGTAGAAAAAGTTATAACATTAGGTTCTCCACATCATGGTTCGCCACTTGCCGATTTAATTTATAGCAGTTGGACATGGTGGTTGGCATATATATTTGGTGAGCAAAACGATGCAGCATATGTTTTACAATCAGGTTATATGAGCTACTTCAGATCAGTTACAGATTCGCATCAAAATAATGCAAATACAGACTTTTATACAATAGGTGCTTGGGGATATAGCGGAATGATGAGATTTTCGGGTTGGTATTTAAATGCAACAGGCGGAGGTAAAAAAGACGGTGGAAATGACGGTTTAGTTACTTACCCAAGCTCTTACAGACCTAATTCGATGAGATTACTTAGAGGTTATGGCGATCAAGCAACCAACTACAATCATGCCGAGATTTTACTTGGACAACACATGTGGAATAGTTTTTATTCTTACATACCATTAGGAACACCCAGAGGCAGAAAAGCTGCAAAAACTGAAAGTTATAATCCAAATGCAATAGTTACAAGTAATATGCAAATGGTTGTTTCAACTGACGGAAACTTCAAAGAGTTTGTAATAGAAGAAGGTGCAGAAAATGTAAAAATTGATATAAAACAAAAATCAAATACTGCAAAAGTAAATGTAATAAACCCTAATGGTTTTGATAATACAAGAATGTTTAAAAACAAAAGAAGTGTTGATGGTTTAGGTCTAAATACAAATTCTTTTCAAGCTAATAAAATTGCCGCTGGAACATACAAAATCAAATCATCGGAACCATTTGTTGCTTTGATAACTACTGAAAAAGGTATTACTGCTAAATTCACAAGTGATTTGAACAATAAAAAATTGGTATATTCTCAAGGCGAAACAATGAATTTTAATATTGAGTTATTAAATGCAAAAGATGAGTCAGTAAAAAGTGCAAAAGTAACAGGAACAATGATGCGTACAAGTGACCTTAAAGGAAAAGGTGTTTCTGACTCACCACAAGTTATCGAATTTGAATTAAAAGATAATAAATTTGTTTACACAATGAACTCAATGCTTTCTCCAGGTATTTATAGTGTATCTGTAAATGTTGGAGGTGATAATTTTAGAAAATCAGTAATTACAAGTATTGCAGTAACAAGTAATAATTCAGTAACAGAAATTGAAGATAAAAAAACAGATTTTGCTTCTCTTTCAAATTATCCAAATCCTGTTAAAACAGAAACTACATTTGCTATATCTTTAAAAACTTCAGGAAATAATAAATTAACTGTTTATGATATGCAAGGACGTTCTGTAAAACAATTCAACTTATCAAACTTATGTGAAGGTAATCATGAATTAAAATGGGATATAAGTTCAGAAAATCTAAAAAATGGAATGTATGTTTATGAATTATCAAATGGTTCATTAAAAACTTCAAAAATAATGGTTGTAAATAAATAAAGTTTTATTGTTAAATTGTTTGTAAGTGAAAACCGGCCTATTTGGTCGGTTTTTTTATTTTTAAAGTTGCTTATGCATCAAATAATATATAAAAAAGACCTCTATATTTAAAAAATATAATTATTTTTGCAGTTAATAATTATATAATAATTAAAAAATTTAATATAAATAACTATGCCAGTTGAAATTACAGATTCAAACTATAAAGAAGTAGTATTAAATTCAGAACTACCCGTATTAGTCGATTTTTGGGCAGAATGGTGTGGCCCTTGTAGAATGATAGCACCAAGTGTTGAACAATTATCAGAAGAATATGAAGGTAAAGCTATTGTTGGAAAAGTAGATATTGATAATAATCAAGAAGTTGCAAGGAAATTTCAAATTAGAAATATTCCAACAATATTGTTTTTTAAAAATGGTAGTGTTATTGATAAGGTTGTTGGTGCAGCACCAAAAAGAAAAATCGAAAATAAGCTAAAAAAAATATTATAAGGAATAGAGTTTAAATAAATTACTACTGTCGGCGTGGCTTGAAGCCACACCGACATTTTTAAACAAACAATATGTAACAAACAATATGTAACAAACAATATGTAACAAATCAGCACACATACCTAAAAATTGGATATTTTCTCAAAAAAATTTGTTCTGCTTTTATGACAGTAGTTTGTAAAAACGTAAGGTATTTGACCTATTTAATATTGCTTACGTATTCTTTTAATACTCTAATAATATGCAATTTAACAAATATTAATGTCAAAAAACTTTTGTTAGACTACTTATAAACCACATCAAATAGGTCGAAGACCTTATAACAATTCCTTACAGCTTTAAATAAATAAATTGAAAAATTTAAGAGATATAATTAGTTTACAACAGTTTGATAATTTAGAGTTTGCAGCCAAACAAGTTGTTGAAGGTTTTATAACAGGCTTACATCAAAGTCCATTTCATGGATTTTCTGTAGAGTTTGCCGAACATAGATTATACAATAATGGTGAATCAACAAAAAATATTGATTGGAAACTATTTGCAAGAACAGAAAAACTATTTGTTAAACGATACGAAGAAGAAACAAATTTGAGAAGTCATATAATTATTGACACATCATCATCAATGTTGTTTCCATATGAAAAGGATATTATACAATCTAAATTAGCATTTTCGGTTTATAGTGCAGCTTCTTTAATTTATTTACTACGCAAACAAAGAGATGCTGTAGGTATCAGTCTATTTTCAGATGAAATTGAATTACATACAAAAGCAAAACTATCATTATTACACTCAAAAATGTTGTATAACGAACTTGCAAATCTAATAAGTACAACAAATAAAAAAACTTCAAAAAAAACAAACACATCTAAAACACTTCATCAAATTGCCGATAATATTCATAAAAGATCATTAGTAATTATATTTTCAGATATGTTAGATAATATATCTGAAGATGTGTTTTCGGCATTACAGCATTTAAAATATAATAAACATGAGGTAATCCTTTTTCATGTTACAAGCAAATCATTTGAAAAAAATTTTGAATTTTCAAATCGTCCATATAAGTTTATAGACCTCGAAACATCAGAGGTTGTTAAAATAAACCCAAATTCAGTTAGATACCAATATGTAAAAAAAATAAATAACTACTTTAACCAAATCAAACTAAAATGTGGACAATATAAAATCGACCTGATAGAAGCAAATATTGAAGATGATTTTAGAGAGGTTTTAATCCCATATTTGTTAAAAAGAAAACGTTTGGTTTAATATACTATAAAAAATAAAAATGATTACTCAAATAGAAATAAAATTACCTCCAATGAAAAGAGGATTCCATTTAATTACTTCATATATAGTGCAACAACTAAAAAAATTGCCTGAAAAAGGAATACTTAATATTTTAATAAAACACACATCAGCAGCTATAACACTAAACGAAAATGCGGACCCTTCGGTAAGAACAGATTTTAATTCATTTATAAACAAATTAGTTCCCGAAAACCAATCAATTTTTACACACACATACGAAGGTGATGATGATATGCCAGCACATCTAAAATCTTCATTATTAGGAGCAAGTTTATCAATTCCAATTACAAACCATAGTTTAAATTTAGGAACATGGCAAGGAATATATCTTTGTGAATTTAGAAATTATGGAGGAAATAGAAAACTGGTACTGACTGTATTTAGTTGATTGTTTAAGAACTATAAAATAATTACAACAAATTGGGCAATTACTCAAGGCTGCATTCTTGATTTGTAAAACACTTTTAGTTGCATTTAATCCATAATTATACTTTTAAATGGTACAATTATTCAATGATACAATGGTACAATACTTTGATTAATAATTAATAACAGTTTGTTAATGTTAAAACTATAACCATTTAGAGTATACCATAGTGGCTACATAAATGCCAAACCTTTTGTTTTACAAATCGGGCTACCCACGTAAGGTTGGCTACTTACTGTGCGTTCGGCTGGTGTTTTCACCTGCCGCTGATTGCTTGTTCTCTTACAATCAGGTAAAAACACCTGATAGGCGCAACTTGTTGATAAATAGTTGTGTCCAACTTCTGACAGGTAGCCTATATTTATATTTTATTTCATAAATACAATAATTATTGAATATTATGGAATTTTTCATTTATCGCTTGACACTTTTGGGATTTAAAACCTTATTTT
>JAOZVK010000535.1 GCA_029938185.1 Bacteroidales bacterium
TACTTCACCTTTTTGCAAATATATCATTTTAAGTACTTTTTTTTCAAAAGTCTTTGCTTCTAATGTTGATACACCTATTAATATTCTTAATATTTTATGACTTATTCTTTCTGGAGTAAAAATTTTATCAAGAATTCTGATTTGTTGATGTATTCTTGTAGGTAAACCTGATGAAAGAGTAATTCTATCATAATCAGCTTTTCCAACTTTATATATTTTGCCATCTAACATAATTTGGTAAATACAAAAATGACCAACAGCATCGTTTGAATTTTTATGTTTAGTCATTCATCTTAGTTTTTATTTATTTATTTGTAAATCAATCAAGCAAATACAAAATAATTAGCAAAACTGCAAATCCAATACTACTCGTTGTGCAAATTTTTATTCCATTTTATTATACTGTAAACGGTTATAAACTTACATTTTAAATTACCTAACTCCAACTTTGACAAAGTTTTTAACTTTGTCAAAGTTAAATTCACCAAGCTGTAATATCATAGTATAATGAGTAATATTGCGACTGTAAAAGTTGCCAACTTAGCATTTTTATGTGATATTTGCAAGTGAATTTTGATAAAATCTAACTTTTTAAACAGAGATGCTTATACACGATGCATAACTAAGCACCCATACAAAAGTTTTTACCTATTTAGTATAGAGCTTACTTTTTGAAATACCGTTTATTATATATCTTGCGTAAGCAACATTAAATAGGTCGAAGACCTTATATAAACCAATTTTTGTGTTTATAGCAAATGAACACCCATTATAAAGATTTTTATAGGCTAAAATTAATTATGGAATATAAAAAATTTATTTAATGTATCTAAATTAAAAATAAAAAATTACATTTGCAGCTTTATACAAAATCTACTACCCATCAATAAAGCAATATATGAAATATGTAAAAACTGCAGTCGTAATACTAAACTGGAATGGTTTACAATATCTTAAAAAGTTTTTATCAACAGTTGTTAGGTATTCTAAATCAGAAAGTACATATGTTTATGTTGCAGATAATGGTTCGACAGATGATTCTGTTGAATATATCAAAAACTCATTTAATGATGTTAAAATTATTGAGTTTGACAAAAACTATGGTTTTGCAGGAGGATATAATAAGGCTCTTATGCAAATAAAGGCAGATTATTATGTTTTACTTAACTCTGATATTGAAGTAAGCGAAAATTGGATAGAACCAATAGTATCTTACATGGACAATAATTTGGATGTTGCCACTTGTATGCCAAAAATAATATCATATTATGACAAAGAAAGATTTGAATATGCTGGTGCTGCCGGAGGTTTTATTGATAAATATGGATACCCGTTTTGTAAAGGTAGAATAATAAATCATTTTGAAAAAGATAAAGGTCAGTATAATGAGGTCGATGATATATTTTGGGCAACTGGTGCATGTATGTTTATAAGGTCAGATGTATTTGAAAACCTTGGGGGCTTCGATGACGATTTATTTGCTCATATGGAGGAGATAGACCTGTGTTGGCGAATAAAAAACAGAGGCTACAAAATAAAATATATACCTGATTCTAAGGTTTTTCATGTTGGAGGTGGAACTCTTCCTAATAACAATCCTTTTAAGATTTTCTTAAACTACCGTAATAGTTTACTTGTATTGTATAAAAACCTACCTTCGTCAAAACTAATAAGTATCCTGTTTGCCCGAATGATATTAGATGGATTCTCGGCAATTGTATTTGTTTTGAGTTTAAGATTTAGTTTTTTTCTAATGGTCATAAAAGCTCATATATCATTTTATTTGTTATTGCCAAAATATATACAAAAACGAAAATTGTTAAAAAAATATAATTCGACAAAACATAAACAAATTTATAATAAAAGTATTATATTTGATTTTTTTATAAGAAATAAGAAAGAATTTAAGGAACTAAAATTTTAGCAAAGTGTCTGATTGTTTAGTAATAATACCAACATACAATGAAAAAGAAAACATTGAAAATATTATAAGAAAAGTGTTTTCGCTCAAAAATGATTTTCATATTCTGATTATTGATGATAATTCGCCAGATGGAACTTCTGATATTGTAAAAAAATTACAATTAGAATTTACAGATAAGCTAAATATGCTTGAAAGAGCAGGTAAACTTGGACTAGGAACAGCTTATATTGAGGGATTTAAATGGGCTTTAAAACGAGAATATAATTATATTTTTGAAATGGATGCTGATTTTTCGCATAATCCTGAAGACTTAATACAATTGTATAACTCGTGTGTTAAACAAAATGCTGATTTGGCAATTGGTTCACGATATATTTCTGGTGTAAATGTAGTTAACTGGCCAATGGGTAGAGTTATAATGTCCTATTATGCATCTGCTTATGTTAGGTTTATTACAGGCATGTCTATCAGAGACACAACAGCAGGATTTAAGTGTTATAGTAGAAAAGTTTTGGAAACTATAAACCTTGATAATATAAGATTTATTGGTTATGCTTTTCAGATAGAAATGAAATTTACCGTTTGGAAACTTGGTTTCAAAATCATTGAAGTTCCCATAATTTTTACTGATAGAAAAATTGGTAGCTCAAAAATGAGTGGAGGAGTATTTAATGAGGCTCTATGGGGGGTTTTGATTATGAAATGGCGTAGTTTTTTTAAAAAATAAGGTCTTCGACCTATTAATGTTGCTTACGCATTTTTACAAACTACTGTTATATTGTTTATTATATGAAAACAAATGCCGAAAAACTTTTGTAAGACTACTTAGAACTCTTTTGAACTTTTCATATTAACACCATACAAAATATAATTATCACAAAAATATCAAGTTTTTTATACTAAATAAAATGATGTTTTAATATACTATCAATTATTTGATTAGCATTTTTTTAACTTTATTATTATGTTTTCAATTTAAGTGCTTTGTCTATTTCAACAAGACTGGTTTTTAAAATTTCTGATATTTCTATTTTGTTTTTCTTTTCTACATGGTATAGTATAATAATTTTAGATATTAGCTTTGCTTGCAATTCTCGTTCTTCTGCTTGTTTTCTTTTGATTTTCTCATGTTTCTCTCGTTCTTCTGCTATTTTTTCTCGCTCTTCTGCTTGTTTAAGGTTTCTTCTAAGTTCTTTTTCTTTCTCTTTAATCACACCATCGTCATAACGTTTTATTGCCTCTCTGTCTTCTGCTTCGGTATTTATATAGTCTAATTCGGCATCACTTAAATCGCTGCGTAACAGGCGACGCATAATTTTTTTAAATGTAGGGTCAATTATAAAGTCTTCAAAATCGGATTTGCTGTTTGTTTCACTTTTTGTTTTTTCGGCAAAACTAAACCAAGGAAAATATCTATTGAGTTTTGGATTTTCTACTATATTTTTTTGCAAAAAATCTAAATCTTTGCTATCATTTGTTATCAAATTAAATATCTCTTCTATTTTGTTTTTTATATCTTTATGTTCCCAAATTTTTGTTTCTAAAAAGAAATCTCTTGCTTTTTCGGGCAGCATAGTGTAGCCCAAATAGTCTTCTGTTTTGGTACCAAGTCTGTCATCTACAAGCCATATTATTGTTATAACAGGGACAAGTGTATCGTAAGATTTTAAATATTTATACTCTTTGTTTTGTTCATTTAATAGTATTTTTTTTAAAGGTAGGTTTTCTAACTGTAGTGCTGTATTAAGGCAATGATATACATAGAAACGAAAAATAATATCAGGTTTGTACCATTGTTGCATATCTATTATTATATCTTTTCCGTCAACTCGGCATCTGTAATCAAATTGTAAGTTCTCAATAGTTACTTTTTGATGCTTTTTTTATGGTTTATTTATAT
>JAOZVK010000536.1 GCA_029938185.1 Bacteroidales bacterium
ATTATTGAAATTTTGTAAACAATTATCTGTATATATTTTATAAAATGTTAAATTATTTTTGAGCAACTCCTAAAGAGTGAAAAACTAAAAGTTAGGAGCTAAAAGTTTGTTTCCACTTCTTATTTGTTCTTTTTTATGAACAAACTCTGAGGTTTCCAAAAAAAACAATATTTATATTTTGATAAATTGCAAATTATTAGAATGTTAATATAATACGTAAGCAACATTAAAAAGGTCGAAGCCCTTAATCACAATATTCATTTATAACATTCAGAAGACGATCAATTGAGAACGGTTTTTCGATTAGTTTATTAAATCCAGCACTTTCGTATTCATTATTAAATTTAGCAGTAGAAGTTTTACGACTGGTCATTGCAATTATTGGAATTTCTTTAATTGGAGAATCAAAATTATTACGAATATACTCAACAGTCTCGAAGCCATCAAAATTAGGCATTCCTATATCAAGTAAAACTAAATCAAAATAACTATTTTTTAGCTCTTCAATGGCTTCAAGCCCATCAGATGTAATAGCATATTTGTATCCAAACGATGAAATTATCTCAGCCAAAATTTGTCGGTTTGCTTCAAGATCGTCAACTATTAGTATTTTAGCTTTTTTCATATTTTTTGTAATTTTGTGATTTTGTGATTAGTTATTACACAATATTACATATAATATGCCAGAAATATATTTTGATAAAATTTTGTATATCAATTTATTCTCATAGTAAAACATTCAATACTAAAACTCAATAAAATTGAACAGAAATCGACTTTTCAAATCTTTTAGTCAATTTATAATTCCTAATTTATTGGTCTTGGATATATCATACTAAAGCAAAGTAAAATGTCTCAAAGAGCCATTTTACATTGGACTAATATATCCGGTATCAGTAATCAGCTTGCCACTATTAGCCGCATTTACAGCAAGTCTATCACAAACTTCATTTTCTTTAATATTTGCATGTCCTTTTATCCAAATTATTTTTATATTTTGGTTTTTTGCTATTTTGATATACCGTTTCCATAAATCTGGATTTTTTTTTCCTGCAAAATCTTTTTTTACCCAACCGTATATCCATTTCTTATTTATCGAATCAACAACATATTTCGAATCGGAGTATATTGTTACATTGTTTCCACTTTTTTTCATTGCTTCTAAGCCAACAATTACTGCAAGTAATTCCATTCTGTTGTTTGTTGTGTATTTATAGCCTTGCGAAATTTCTTTTCTATATTTTTCTGACATTAGCACAACACCATATCCTCCTCTTCCTGGATTACCTTTTGCTGCTCCATCAGTATACATTATTATATTAGCCATTGAGTTGTATGTTAAGGTTTGGTAAAAAAATACTTACTGAAGCCGCTAAATTAGTCATAAATAATTTTATTGCAATAGATAAGGTCTTCAACCTATTTAATATGGCTTAAATATTTTTTTGTAAACTATTGTCATATAATTAATTGTATGAAAACAAATACTGAAAAACTTTTGTAAGATTAATAATATAATTATAGCTTGCCCAAGCAAAGTCAGACAATCATTCCTCTCACATTTCGCTTTGCTTCATACAGTGCTCTAAATAGGACTTTATGGACAGATATTTACACTAAAAATTGTAATATATCATATTTTAATTTATATAGACTACCATCATTATCAAAAATTTTGTCTCGAACTCCCAAACTTTTGTATTTTGGTTTTATAATATGATTGCCAAGCAATTCCTTGTGCATTAGATTTTGTCTAAATAAACTTATTTTAATATTATTTAACGTATATATTGGGTATACTTTTTTCAAAATAAGAGTTTTACCTTTTCTAAGTTTGCGACTATTTATGGCTGCTTTATCATTTATATGTAGGCTTATTTTGTCCCATAACATAGCTCCTGATGATTCCGATGAATATAAGTCAATTAAAATCAATACTGGTTTGCCATAGCTTAAGCCAATATTGTAGTTAAGTAGATATTGTTTTTTTTCATTATCAAACCAAAATTCTTTTTCTTTTTTTCGACTTTCTAATTTGGGTACTAACATTCTTCCAAGTTCAAATTTTGACTTTAGCCACTCTTTTGTCCATAATTTTATTGAAATATCTTTTTGAATTGCTAATAATGACAGAGTTTTAAAACTATATTTATCATCATAAGTCATTTTACCAATTTTTTTAATTTTTTCGTTAACAGTCAAAGATACATCATCAACATCGCCATTATTGGGACAAATGCAATGCAAATTTAATAATCGAAGAAAATATGCCATAAATATATTTAAGTAGTAGTATTACAAAAGTTTTTCAACATTTACATCTTGTTAAATTGCATATTATTATAGTGTTAATAGAATGCGTAAGCAACATAAAATAGGTCGAAGACCTTATTTTGTCAATTCACGAATTTTTTTCAAAGCATATTTATAATCATCACCCTTGGATTTTGTTTTTGATATAAATTTCTTGTAAAACACCAAAGCTGTTGGTATATCATCAATTGCGTCATATGATATTGCCAAATAATACATCGAATACGTATTATTACTATTTATTTCTAATACTTTGTTGAAATATTTAATTGCACTTTTGTAATCCTCTTGTTTATAATATAAAACAGCAATATTAAGATTAGCATTCAAATATTTAGGTTTAAGCCTAATACATTTACTGTAGTCTTTTAGAGCCTTAGCATAATCTTTTTGTAAATAATACAAATAGCCTCTATTGTTGTAAACAAGATGATAATTTGGTGCAAGTTTTTCTACTGTATTATAATCTGCCAACGATTTATCATACTTATTTAGAACCTGATAAGTTAAGCCCCTATTTAAATATGATATATAATGCTTGGGATTGTTTTCAATAGATTTACTATATTGTACAATAGCCTTATTATATTCTTTTTTTCTATATAATAGTCTACCTTTATTGAAATATGCCAATGCATAATCGGGTTTTGCTTTAATTGCAGATTCTAACATATTCATTGCCAAACCGTATTCTCTTTTTCTTTCGTATGAAAGTGCTAAAAAAACAAAAGCTTCGTGGTTTTTGGGTTCTATGTCAATTACTGTATATAAATGTGTAATTGCATCTTTATAATTTCCTAAATAATAATTACAAACTCCCAGATAGTAATATGCTTCTGTAAAATCTGAATCATATTTTATTGTGTTTTTATAGCAATATTCTGCATCGGCATATTTTTTTAGAGCTTGGTAGCTCCTTCCAAGATAAAAATGTGTACTTGGATTTTTTTTATCTTCATTTAATGCTAATGTAAAGTTTTTTATTGCTTTCATATATTCAAATTTTTCCCATAATTCATATCCTTTATTATAATACTTATTGGATTCAAAATTGTCTACATTGTCATTGTCTACATTGTCATTGTTTATATTTTCTATTAAACTATCAATATTAAATTCAAATAGTTTGTAGCCTTTTTTTTCGCCAACAGTATAGTAGCTTGTAATATAAGCTAATAAAACTGTTGAAATTATAAGTAATAATTTTTTCATTTGACCAAAATTTTATAATTAATAAATATAATGATTTTTCAGAATTCCCAAATAAATTTTGAGGAGCCAATCTAATAAAAACTTGACAAATAGAGTTAAAGTAATTATTAGTTATAGTGCGTAAGCAACATTAAATAAATATCTTGAAGACCTAATGCGAAGGTAAGCAAAATTATTTAGAATAAATAGTACTTTTTTGAAAATCATTTTTTATTTACTATTTCATACATTCTAACTTGATTAAGGAAATGACGAATTATAAATTACGAATTACGAATTGGTTTACACCTAAATA